>NZ_ADFP01000010.1 GCF_000177335.1 Pyramidobacter piscolens W5455 | reverse complement strand
GTTTTTTTGTGGTGTTTCACGCAGCGCACGAGTGGCGAGTCCTCCGTGATGCTTAATGGACGGGCGCTACACCTCCCGGCAGTGATTCATGATTTCCTCTTCGCTCTTGACGTGGTAGCCGTGACGACGGGCGATGCACATCAGGCTGTCGTCGCCGGTCTTCTCGGCCTGTGTCCGCTCGCCGTCCGCAACGCGGATGACGAGGTCGAGCAGGGCTCTGCCGGTATCTTCGAGCGAATCGCCGCGGGAAATGATGCCCGACGCGTCGAAGTCGAACATTTCGCTCATGGCCTTGTAAGTTTTTTCGTTGCCGGTGATCTTGACGACCGGGGCGATGGGGTGTCCCGTGGGCGAGCCGCGTCCCGTGGTAAAAGCGACGATCTGCGCGCCGCAGCCGATCTCGCCGGTGGTGACTTCGCCGTCGTGGCTTTCGTACTTCATCAGGAACAGGCCTTTCTTGCCCTTCTCGGGCGGCGTGGCGTAGTCGATCACGTCGACAATGGGGCAGGTGCCCGATTTGTGCATGCCGCCCAGCGCCTTTTCGACGATGGAACTGACGCCGCCGTCGGCGTTGCCGGGGGAGATGAGCTGGTTGCGTTTGGCTCCCAGCCGCATGTCGATGCCGCTGCGCAAGACGTCCTCGATCTCGTAAATGGCTTTGTAAACTTTATCGGCGACCTCTTTGCTGACGGCGCGGCGGGCAAGAATGTGCTCGGTGCCGAGCAGCTCGTTCATCTCGCTGAGGATCGCGCTGCCGCCCTGCGCGACCAGCTTGTCCACCATTTCGCCGACGGCGGGATTGGCGGCCAGGCCACTGGTGGCGTCGGTCCCGCCGCACTTCGTGCCGACGAACAGCTCGCTCAGCGGGCAGGGCACGCGCCGCTGTTCGGCCAGACTGGCGAACATTTTTCTGCCGGCTTCAACGGCGTGTTTGATCGTGTTGGTTGTGCCGCCCTCTTCCTGGATGACGAAGCACGCGACGGGGCGCCCGCTCTTGCGCACTGCTTCCTCCAGCTCCCGCGGCGGAAAACGCTCGCAGCCGAGGCCGATCACCAGCACCGCGCCGACGTTGGGGTGCGTGCCGAGAGCTTTGAGCGTACGGGCCGTCAGTTCAAGATCAAGGCCGACCTGCGAACAGCCTACGGCATGGCGGATCGGCACCGAACCGGGCAGCTGGGCGGCAATGCGCTCCACCGTGCGATTGGCGCAGAACACGGAGGGAATGATGGCCAGATGGTTGCGTACGCCCACCGTTCCGTCTGAACGACGGTATCCGTTGAAAGTCATCGTCATGATCGTTCCCCCTATCGCCTGCCGCGCTCACAGGACATGTTGTGCGTGTGGATCCATGTGCCGCGGGGCGTGTCGGCTTTCACGCGGCCGATCTCCTCGCCGTACTTGATGACCGGATCGCCGGCGTGCAGGTCTTTGATCAGCACCTTATGGGCAAATTCCACATCGTCGAGGAGCGTCAACGGTCCGTCGGGCGTATCGATCGTATCGCCTCTGAAACTGTCTTCGAGCACCGTTTTCACGTTGTCGGCGGGCGATATCTGCAGACTGCGTCTGAGCATTTTTCAAATTTTCCCCCTCAATTATGCTATAACATTTCTTCGGAAAAAAAGTGCGGCATCGTCAACAGAACTTCGAATCGGCCGCATCTGTCCGATCGTCTTGAGCTACGCCGCCTTTTTGCTCTGACGCGCTTTTTTCCAGTTGACATACCAGAGCGTGGACTGGATCAAAGAAAACAGCGCCAACGCCAGCAGCGCGGCGGAGATCGGGTTGGTGACGAAAATCGACCAGCTGCCGCCGCTGATAAGCAGCGCCTGATGCAGGCTGACGTCGAGCATATGTCCGAGAATCAACCCGACCACGAGGGGCGCGACCGGGATCTTGAGCTTGTCCATGAAGTAACCGAGGATGCCGAAACAGAACATCAGCCCCACGTCGAAGAAGTTGTTGTTGATGGCGAAAGCGCCGATAACGCAGAGAATCGTGATCGCCACGGCGAGAATGCGGTTGTGAATCTTCGTCACCGCAATGCATAGGCGCGTGAAGAACAGGCCTTCCACGAACATGGCGAAGCACGAAAACAAAATGGCCCACAACAGCGTATAGGTGACGCCGGCATACTCGGTCATCAGCGTCGGACCGGGCATGATGCCGTGAATCATCAGACCACCAAGCAGCACGGCCGTGGCTGAACTGCCGGGAATTCCCAACGTGATCGTGGGCACCAGGGCGCCGCCGACCACGGCGTTGTTGGCCGATTCCGGCGCGGCAATGCCGTATTCGTTGCCGTCGCCGAATTCGTATTTACTGCAGCCGGGCTTGTAAAAGCACTTGGCCTCGTTGTAAGCGAACCAACAGGCCGTGTCACCGCCCGTACCGGGGATGATGCCGGTGAACACGCCGATGATGCTAGAGCGGAGGATTGTCGGCAGCAACACCCTCAGCTCAAACCACGGACGCATAACGCTGTCTTTGATCGACTCGATGCGTTCGGCGTTACCCTCGTCCTTCTCGATCAGACGGAGCACCTGGGGAATGGAAAACAAACCAATCAATGCCACCGTGAAGGGAATACCCGAGAACAGATTGATATTGTTCATGGTGAAGCGCGGGATCCCCGTGATGGGATCCATACCGACCGTGGACAGCGCCAAGCCGATCGCCCCCGAGAGCAGCCCCTTGACAGGCGATCCCTATGACAGGGAGGCGATGATCGTCATGCCCAGCACGGCCACCGAAGTGAGCTCGACGGGGCCGAACATCACGGCCACACGTCCCAGCAGGGGCGCTACCGTCAACAGCACAATACTGCTGACCACGCCGCCGACAAAGGAAGCGAACAGCGAAATGCCGAGAGCGTGCCCCGCTTCGCCGCGTGAGGCCATCGGATAACCGTCCATGACCGTGGCCGCCGCCGAAGGCGTGCCCGGAGTACGGATCAGAATGGCTGCGATTGAGCCGCCATACATCGAGCCCATATAAAGCGACGCCAACATGGTGATACCTGTTTCCGGCGGCATGGCGAACGTCATGGGAACCAGCAGCGCGATCGCCATCGTGGCCGAAAGACCGGGCATGGCGCCGACGAAAAGTCCCAGCGCCGTACCGCCGCACATGGCCAGCATGTTGTTCCACTGAAGGATGTTGCCCAGACCGAGAATCATACTGTCGAACATGCGAATACGCTCCTTTTTCCTTAAGCGCCGAGCAGCGGTTCGAGCAAGCCGAGCGGCACGGGGAGATTCAGGAAGCGGACGAACAGCAGATAGATGAAGCCGCAGAACAGCGCGGCAATCAAGATTGCCTTGAGAAGCCCCGCTGCGCGCAGATAGATATAGCTGATGATCATGAAAAGAGGCGTCGTGACGAAATATCCCGCCTTTTCCGTCACAGCGATGTAAGCGGCGATCATCAGCGAATAAGTGACCACGCGCACGGCGTTGATCCGCGCTTTCTCACCGGATGGAGGCGCCGAGCGCCGCGCATTGAAAGCCATCACGAAGCTGAGCAGAAAGATCAGCGCCGCTACCAACTGCGGAAACAGTCGAGCGGAATCAGGCATGGACTGAGCCGTAAAGAAAAAGAACAGTCCGACACCGAAGGAAAACAGAGCAAAAAGGACGTGTTGCATAAAATAGGACATAGAAAAGACTCCTTCGCACAAACGGACAGCCCCGGTTTTTCGGCAATATCGCTTGAAAAAAGACGACTTCAATAGACGAAACCGTCTCTTGGTTCATTTCAGTGGAAGTTTAATGTTTCTGGAATTGATCCTTCACTTCGTTCCAAATTTCGGTGAAATCCTTTTCCTGCTTCTTCAGCATGGCCATATAGTCGTCGCCGTACTTCATGTCGATGATGGAAGCGCGGTCGGCGCACGCTTTCTTGAATTCGCGCATCTCGGCCATCTTTTTGAACGCTTCGATCAGCGTTTGGCGGGCCTCCTCGGGAATGTCAGCGGGAGCGCTGTAGCCGCGCGAAGAACCAGATACCACGTCGATTCCTTTTTCTTTCATCGTCGGCACGTCGGGGAGCAGCTCGTAACGTTTCTCGGCCATGATCGCCAGCGCGCGCAGGTTATCGGCTTTGATCTGAGGGAAAACGATGCCGATGTTGTTGAAGCTGACGTCGATCTTTTTCCCCATCGCTGCCTGCCAGGAAGGACCGTCGCCCTCGAAAGGAACCATCTGAACTTTCAGCCCTGAAACTTTTTCGAAGATCAGCGTCGTGAAGAAGTCGTCGCCGCCGACTCCGGAATTGCCGACGGTGACCTTGCCGGGATTGGCTTTGACCGCCGCGATGAAATCGTCAAAAGTCTTGAAGGGACTGTCAGCTGCCACAACAACGATGCCGGGATCACTGATGACGTTGGCTATGGGCGTCAGCTCATCGACTTTGTAGGTGATGGCGGGCGTCATGATGTAGTTGGTCAGAAGCATGGGCGTGTTGGTGATGCTCAGCGTGTAACCGTCCTTGCGAGCCGCCTTGGCCAGCTGCGTCCAGGCGATTGCCCCAGTGGCCCCCGGGATGTACTGATTGACGAACGACTTGCCAAGGACCTTCTCCAAGTAAGGCTGAGTCAGTTGGGCGACCGTATCGCTGCCGCCGCCGGCCTTGAATCCCTGTAGAACGGTGATTTGCTTGGTTGGATAAGCGGCAAAAGCAGCGGATGCTGCCAGCGCACCGATCAAAACTACTGTACCTAAAACGCGATTTCCACTTCTCATAAAAAGCCCTCCTACTCACGATGTATTTTAAGTAACTGAAACGTGTCGCCTTAAATTTCCCTGCGGAGCAACGAGGAATGATTTTTCAAAGGTAAGACGGTCTTTTGCTGAAAAATGATTAATCATGTAGAATATCGTTTCGATCTTTTCTGGTTAACCATGATCTACCTAAAGCAAAAACAGTGTAGCATCATGGATATTAAAAATCAAGTCGACAATTTACTTTGAAAAAATCCACCCCAGACGCTTCTGCTATTGATGCGTCCGGGATGGATGGAAAATTTTTGTTTAGCCGTTGTCCTTGCGCTCCAGGTTTACTGTGTAACTGAGCTTGTAGCGAGTGTACGTCCGTTCGAGGTGGAGTTTCATGATTTTGCCGGCGGTTTCTGCGTCCTGTCGGAAAATGGCCTCGGCCAGTTTCTCGTGTTCGTCGATAATCTGGTCGGGCCAGATGTCCTGCGGGCGGCGGGCGATGTCGCCGAGGATCAGCGAGTTCAGCGTGCTTTGCGAGAGCGCGATGACGCTTTCGTAAATTCGCAGCAGCACCATGTTATGGGCGGCTGTCGCGATCAGATTGTGGAAGATGCTGTTCCATTTCGCCCCCTGTAAACCCCGTTCCGGGGGCGCCAGCGCGATCACACGGCGCAGCATGGTCAGTGCCTCGTGAAGATGTTCCAGATCCTGCTCGTTACGGCGCTGAGCGGCAAAGCGTGCGGCAGGGACCTCGACGAGACGGCGCACTTCCGAAATCTCGTCATAGAGTCCGACCGGCCAGGCGGACTGAAAGTCGTCCAGCGAACGAAAGGCCCCGCTGACATCGTGGCTTTCCACGAAAATACCCTGGCGTTCGCGGATTTCCAGCACGCCGTAAGCTTCGAGGATGTTCAGACACTCGCGGATATGCAGCCGCGACATGCTGAAATGTCTTTCCAGCTCTCGTTCCGTCGGCAGCTTGCCGTCGTTGACGATTTCACCGCTCTTGATGGCCTGAAGGATCCGTTTCAGCTGCTCTTCTTTTCTCTTGTTCATGATTTTCCACTCCGCAAAATGATGATAATGATCACTATAAAATTTTTATGCCGCGCAATTCGCCGTATTTGTTACCGGACGTCAACAAGGGAAAAACAATCCGGACTGGAAAAGTGAAATGTTCAGCTGCGTAAAAGCGCGCTTTGCCGTTGGCGGCAGAGCGCTTTTGGGGGCGTTGGCAGGTGCTTTCAGGGCGCGGCGGTCACAGCAGGATCGTTCTGTACAGGCCGAAAATGACGAACGGAGCCACGGCCATCTCGATCATCAGCGGCAGGTACCCTTTGTCCAGCGCGGAGACGGAACAGTTCATCTGCTGCAGGGTGAGCGCTTGGCACAGGTGCAGGGGCGAAAAGAAATAGCCGTTGAAGCTCCACGTGTAGATGAAAACGCAGTAGAGCAGCTCTTCCGCCGGCGGCAGGTGCAGGCTCGTCAGCAGCGGCACCAAAACGCCCAGCGGCACGTAGCTGAGCCCCGTGGTGAGGCCGAAAAGCAGCGCCGCGCCCGCGATCACCAGCAGCACGCCGAACTCCGACGATCGCACGAACATGTTTTGAAAGGCGCCCATGATGCCGGTCAGGTCCCGCACGGTGTTCTGCATGAAATAGATGCCCAGCATCGTCACGAAAGTTTGGCCGCTGAGCCCCTGCCAGAACGCGCGCGCGTAGGCTTTTGCGTCGCGCCGCCCCCAACCGGCCAGGATCAGCATCAGCGAAGCGAAGGCGCTCAGGTACATGGGCACCTTGAACAGACCGTTGAGCAGCACGATGACGTAGATCGGCGACATGTATTTGAGAATGTCGACGAGCCCGCGGAGTGTGTGCCCGCCGCCGGAGCGCGAAGCGACCGGCGCCGAGGCGCCGCGCAGGTAAAGCAGGTAAGACGTGAACTCCATGCCGGCGACAAAGGCGACGTTGAGCGCGATCAGCTTGTACAGGCTGACGTGCGGCGCCATGTTGGAGAAAACGATCATCGAGCTGCTCGTCGGCAGCAGGAAGAAGGCGCAGTGACGGAAGGTCAGGTTGAGCGCCGCGCGCTTGAACACGGGCAGCCTGAGGTTGTCGCCCAGTTCGTCGACGAAGGGGCTGGAGATGCCCGCGCCGCCGGGCACCGAAACCATGCCGATCGCCGCCGGCAGGATCATGATCACCGCTTTGGCCGACGAAAAAACGTCCTTGAAGGCTTCCACAAGCCGGCCGAGGATGTCGTACTGCTTCATCAGCGCGCTGAGAACGCCGATCTGCAGGATGACGGCGATGGTTTTCATGGTCGGCGGCGAGGTGACGATGCCGGTAAAGTTTTCCGCGACAACTTTTGGGGACTGACCGGCGCCGAGTCCCATGATCAGCCCCGTGAGCAGCAGCGAGGCGCCGTTCCACAGCTTTCCTTTAGGGAAGAAAATGAGAAAGCCGAAGGCCGCGCCCATTGCCAGAAATTCTCTCAGCATGGAGGTCGCTCCTTTCGCGAATGAATTGCGCCGCCGTAAAAGCTCCGCCCCGAAGGAACGTCATCACGCCGCGCGCAGAGAAAACTCTTGTGCCGACGCGGACGAAAAAGCCCGCTTCCGCGAAAGGAGGCGGGCTCGAGTTTTATCGGGCGTTGAAGACGTACTTATCCATGCGCGCCATGGCCTCTTTGACGCGCGACAGCGGCAGCGCCAGATTGACGCGGATGCTGTACGGGCCGTTGAACATGCGCCCGTCCTGCCATGACACGCCCACGTCGGAACCGGCCCGGTGCACGTCGTCGATGGTCTTGCCGTGTTTTTTGCACCACTGCTCGCAGTCGATGAAGAGCATGTAGGTGCCCTGAGGTTTGGCCAGATCGACGCCGTCGAAATGCTCTTTGATGTAATCGTAAGCGTAGTTCACGTTTTCCGTCAGCACCTGGCGCAGCTCGTCCACCCATTCGTGCCCTGCGGGCGTGTAGGCGCCGATCAGCGCGTGCATGGAAAGCACGTTCATGCTGTTGTAGTGCGACAGCGACGATTCCTTGTCGATGCGCTCGCGCAGCCAGTCGTTGTAGATGATGTGGTAACTGCCGATCAGCCCGGCGAGGTTGAAGGTTTTGCTGGGAGCGTAGAGCGCGACGGTGCGGTTTCTCGCGTCGTCGCCGACGCTCTGCGTGGGGATGTGCTTATAACCGTCGAGCGTCAGGTCGGACCAGATCTCGTCGGAGATCACGAACACGTCGTGCGTGCGGTAGATCTCCATGGCCGTCTCGATCTCTTCGCGCTCCCATACGCGGCCGCAGGGATTGTGGGGCGAGCAGAAGATGGCGGCGTGGATCTTGTTCTCCGCGATCTTCTTTTCCATGTCGGCGTAATCCATGCGCCACACGCCCTGCGCGTCGCGCTTCAGCGGCGAGTGGACGATGTGCCAGCCGTTGTTGTTCAGCGTGTTGGTGAAACCGATGTAAGTGGGGGAGTGGAGCAACACGTTGCCGCCCCGCGAGCAGATCACGTTCAGCGCGCTGGCCACGCCGCCGAGCACGCCGTTCTCGTAGCCGATGTGCTTCGCTTCGAGCCCGGCGACGCCGTTGCGCTTCGCCTGCCAGTCGATGATGGACTGATAATATTCCTTTTTGGGCGCGAAGTAACCGTAGAGCGGATGTTTCGCGCGCTCGATCATCGCTTCGGGCACGGTGGGCACGGTGGCGAAGTTCATGTCGGCGATCCACATCGGGATCGAGTCGAACCCCGGTTTGGGCGGATTGGGGGCCATGCCGGCTCCGAGATTGTCTACGGCGAGGGCGTCGCGGCCGTGGCGGTCGATGATGCTCGTGAAATCGTACTTCATGAGAAAACTCCCCTTCCTGCGTTCGATTTCGGCCGCAGCGGCCGAAGCGTGGTTTTATACGGAAACTGATCCATTCTACTCTGCCCTTTCGAAAATCTCAACGTGCCGCCTCAAAAAAAAGAGAGGCTCCGCAGAGTCTCTCTTTTTTTTGAGGCGCATTACTTGGCGGGCTTTTTGTCGCCGGAGGCGGGCGCCTCGGGCGCGGCGATCTTCACGCCGTAGCGGGCGCGCAGCGCGTCGCGTTCGTCCTGGATGGCCTTGACCTGTTTCTGGCGCACGAGGTCGGCCTTGATGTCTTCCTTCACCTCGGCGAACGGACGGATCGAGGCGTCGCGGCTGTCGGTGGCCTTGATGACGTGATAGCCGAAATCGGTCTTGACGGGCTTGGCGGTCATCTCGCCCTTTTTCAGGGCGAAGGCGGCCTTCTCGAACTCGGGCACCATCTGCCCTTTGCTGAAATAGCCAAGGTCGCCGCCGCGGCTGCGCGTGCCGTCGGCGGAGTTGTTCTTGGCGGCGTCCTCGAACGTGGTCTTGCCGGCTTTGATGTCGCGGATCAGGTCGGCGGCCTTTTCCTGGGCGGCTTTCTGATCCTTGGCGGGCATGTTCTTGTCGGCGCGGATCAGGATGTGCGAGGCGCGGATCGCGGCGGGAACCTGGAAGATCTCCTTGTGCTCGTCGTAATATTTCTGCGCGTCCTGATCGGTCGCGGGCGTCTTGCCGGCTTCGTCGAGGATCTTCTCCGTGGCCAGCGTGAAGAGCAGGCGCTGCTCGAGGTTGGCCATGGCCTCCTTGTACTTGGGCGAGTTCTGCAGCTTCTGCTCGCGCCCCGAGCGCGCAAAGACCTTGAAGTCGATCAGATTGTCCAGCAGCTGGGCCTGTCCTTCCGGCGAAGCGTAGGCCGCGCGCTGCTGCGGATCGAAACCGCTCATGGCCTGATCGAGGTCGGCCTGCGTGATCGTTTCGCCGGCGACGGTGGCCAGCACCTTTTTGTCGGCGTTTTGGTCGGCCGCAAACGCCGAACCGGCCAGAAGGACCGAGAGCGCCGCCGCGGCGGCAAACAACTTTTTCATCTGAGAAATTCCTCCTTGAAATCGCTTCCTGTGCGCGAGGCGCACAAAATGTTCGTGCAACGCTGCCTATTATAACCGAATTTATTCACTTGCAAAGGTGTATAAATCTGCTATCCTTTTGACGGATCAGATCGACCCGGCAGGGAGGAATGAGACGCCATGCTTCAGACAGAGACGATCGAATGGGGCCAATTCAAGGAACGCTTCGCCTTTTTGCTGGCGGAGATGACGCCGGCGCTGCGCGGCATCGACGACGAGACCATCGCGTTCCGCACCGAAGAATGGACCGTGCTTCCTCGCTGGGACGCGGGCGAATTCATCTTCGAGTATTACGCCGAAGAGCCGGACACGTTTTATCCCGGCGACGACGAAACGCAGATTTTGGTGACGAACGTTCCCTGGGGGAATTTTTAGGGGACGCGCATCATAAATTTCAGGGGAGGTTCTTTTGTTATGAAACTGATTGTCAATGCGCGCGTGCTGCCCGTTTCCGCCGCGCCGATCGAGAACGGCGCGGTGCTTGTGGACGGAACGAAGATCGCCGGCGTCGGCGAACACCTCGGCGCCCCCGAGGGCACGGAGATCATCGACGCCCGCGGCCTGACGCTGACGCCCGGCCTGGTCGACGCCCATACCCACATCACCACGTCCGAAGAGATGGAACTGTACGGCATGAGCGACATCAACGAGATGACCAATCCCGTCACGCCTGGGCTGAGCATTCTCGATTCCATCTACGTGCGCGACAAAAGCGTGGCCGAATCGCGCGAAAAAGGCGGCGTCACCTGCGTGCAGACTTTACCCGGCAGCGCCAACGTCATCGGCGGCACGGGCGCCATCATCAAACTCAAACGGGCCAGCGTCGTCGAGGAAATGCTCGTCAAATCGCCCTCCTGCATGAAGGCCGCTCTCGGCGAAAACCCGATCCGCGTCTACAAGGACAACGGCCACCGCACGCCCACGACCCGCATGGGCAACGCCTACATCATGCGCAAAGCCCTGCAGGACGCCCGCAACTATCTGGAAAAGAAAAAGTGCCGCAAAGACGGCGAAGCCTTCGAGACCAACTTGGACATGGAAGCGCTCTCCCTCGTGCTCGACCGCAAGATCAAACTCAGCGTCCACAGCCACCGCGCCGACGACATCTGCACCGCCGTGCGCATCGCCGAGGAGTTCGGCCTCGATTTCACCATCGAGCACTGCACCGAAGGACAGTTCATCGCCCCGTGGCTGGCCGCGCACCACGTCAAGGCCGCCGTCGGCCCCACCTTCGGCGTGCCCGTCAAGCCCGAACTGCGCCATCAGGGCTGGGAAACCTTGCTCGCCCTGCGCGACGCCGGCGTGCACATCTGCATCCTCACCGACCATCCCGTGATCCCGCTTTACGGACAGATCGTCTCCGCTTCGCTGGCCGCCCGCGCCGGGCTGACCGAAGCCGAGGCTCTGCGCTGCGTCACGCTGTCCAGCGCCGAGCACCTCGGCATCGAAGACCGCGTCGGCTCCATCGACGCCGGCAAAGACGCCGATCTCGTGCTGTGGAACGGCAACCCGCTCGACACCCGCTGCCATCCCGTCATGACCATGATCGACGGCACGGTGGAGTACCGCGCGCTGTAAAAATTCAGCCGTAAAAAAATGCCGGAAGCTCGCGATTGAGTTTCCGGCATTTTTTATCCCGTGTCCCAGCATTAGAGCACGCCGGCGGCGAAGATCTCGAGGCCGATGCCGATCAGGATCACGCCGCCGAGGATCGTCGCCCGGCCGGACAAAGCCGTGCCGATCTTTTTGCCGATCAGCAGCCCGGCGCCGCAGACCGCAAACGTGACGGCGGAGATGATCAGCGAGGCGGCCAGCGCCGCGGCGCAGTCGTATGCGGCGATCGTGAAGCCGACCGAGAGCGCGTCGATGGACGTGGCCACGCCCTGCAGAAAGAGCGCTCCGGGCGTCAGCCGGGGCGCGGCGCAATCCTCGCGTCCGCCGCGCAGCCCTTCGAGCACCATCTTGCCGCCGATACCAAGCAGCAGGATCAGCGCGATCCAGGGCACAGCCTTTTGGAAGGAACGAAAAATCTCGACGATGGTGCGCACGCAGACCCAGCCCGTCATCGGCATCAGCGCCTGGAAAAAAGCGTACACGCCGGCGACGGCGCATCCTCGCCGTACACCCATGCGCGGCTCGTTCAGCCCATTGACCATCGACACCGAAAAGGCGTCCATCGACAGTCCCACGCCCAGCAGCGCGCAGTTCAGCACAAACATGAAACTCAAACTCATTTCAGCCACCCCATCCTGAATGATCGGCCGCCGGAACAAAAAAAATCCGGGCATAGCCTCGGCTATACCCGGATGTCGTTTTTTTGATCGTCCTCATGTATAGCCTGGCAGTTATACATGAGTCTCGCAGTTTAAAGCACACCAGACCCTTGCGGTCAGCATGTTGACGTGCTGCGCTCCCCCCGGAGCGCTTGCTACTCCCTCACGGCGCGTATTGTGACACAGCCGCCCTGTGTTAGTCAAGACAAACGGACCGGCCGCGGAAAACGAGAGGCTTCCCGCGGCCGGCGTGGTTTTATTTGAGAAATCCGTTGATGATCTGCTCTTCCGCCTGCTGTTCGCTCAAGCCCAGCGTCATCAGCTTGACGATCTGGTCGCCGGCGATCTTGCCGATGGCCGCCTCGTGGACCAGCTGCGCGTCGACGTTGTTGGCCTCCAGCGAGGGCACGGCGAGGATCTTGCCCTTGTCCATGATGATCGAATCGCATTCGGTGTGCCCGCTGCACTGCGCGTTGCCGACGATGCAGGCGTCGAACTTTTGGAACGACGCGTCGCGCGCCACCGAGCGCGACACCACGTCAGCGCTGGAACCGTCGCCGTTCAACGAAACGCGGTAACCGCTTGTGGCCTGTTGGTCGCCGTGGGTCATGAGACGCTCGCGCACCACGAGCCGGGCGTCCTTTTTCAGCTCGGCGATCGTCATGCGCTGGGTCGAATCGACGCCTTTGATTTGCACCATTTCCATCTCCATGGAGCTGCCGTCCTCCATGTAAACTTCCGTCTGGGGGTTGAGGATGCGCTTGCCCTCGCCGCTCCCGGAGCCGTAGTGCTTTTCCACGTAGCGGACTCTGGCGTTTTTGCCCACGTAAAAGCGGTGCACGCCGTCGTGTTCGGCGTCCTGGCGGCCGCAGTTGTCGATGCCGCAGCCGGCGACGATGAGCACGTCGCTGTCTTCGCCGACGTAGAAGTCGTTGTAGACCGTTTCCTTCAGGCCGGCGGCGCTGACGACGACGGGAATGTGCACGCTCTCGTTTTTGGTGCCGGGAGCGATGCGGATGTCGATGCCCGTACCGTCGGCCTTGGAACTGATTTCGATGTGGGCGGTGTTGGCGCGTCCCGCCAGTTGCCCGTTGGCGCGGAAATTGTACGCGCCCGTCGGGACTTCGTGCAGATCGGCCACCTCCGCCAGCAGGCGTTTTTGGATCTCGTCCAGCTGCATCATGGCTAGGCCTCCCCCCGCTTGAGCTTGTGGCACACGTCGACGGCCGACTCCGTGCCGACCAGCGCGGGAAAAACTTCCTCGCGCGGCCCCTGCTTTTCGATGCGTCCGTCCGCCAGCACGACGATCTCGTCGGCGATGCTGAGGATGCGCTCCTGATGGGAGATGATGACGATCGAGCTGTCCTTGATGTCCTCGCGCATTTTCTTGAAGATGCGGATCAGGTTCTGGAAACTCCACAGGTCGATGCCCGCCTCCGGCTCGTCGAAGACCGAAAGTTTGGCGCGGCGGGCCAGCACCGTGGCGATCTCGATGCGCTTCAGCTCGCCGCCCGAGAGAGAAGCGTTCACCTCGCGGTTGATGTAGTCGCGGGCGCACAGCCCCACCTCAGCCAAATACTCGCAGGCCTCGCTGACGAGCAATTCCTTGCCCACGGCCAGACGCAGCAGGTCGATGACTTCCAGTCCCTTGAAGCGCACCGGCTGCTGGAAGGCGAAGCCGATGCCCATGCGGGCGCGGTCGGTGACGCTTTTATCGGTGACGTCTTCGCCGTCGAGAAAGATGCGGCCGCCCGTGGGCTTTTCGATGCCGGCGATGAGGCGCGCCAGCGTCGACTTGCCGCCGCCGTTCGGGCCGGTGACGACGACGAATTTTCTCTTGTCCACTTTCAGACTGAGATCGTGAATGATCTCCTTGTGCTTGCCGTCCTCGCTGACGCTGAAGGAAACGTTCTTCAATTCCAGCATGGCTGACAACCCCCTTCGTTTTTGTTCCCTCGGATCCGGGGCGAAGGCGCGAAGCCCCTCTCCGTTCCCGTTTTTACTCTATCACATTTTAGGTGAAATGTTCGTTGGCGGGACAACGGAAGATGCTTTTTCCCGCGGGAAAAACGCCGCGGCCATTGTGTCATGACCGCGGCGTGTTAGTCAATAAAAACCGTCGGAATTGAGGCGCGTTCCGTTTTCGGGCGGTCGCCGCCGGGAGAGAGGCGGAAAATGTTCCACGTGGAACATTCCTTCGCAGGAGGAGAACCACTGAGAGCGCTCTACCGTTCGAAAACGAGCTCGCCTTTGGCCCTACGCCCGCGCTTTCGGACGCAGGACTTCGCCGACGAGCTGGATAAAGCGCCGCACCGCTTTGGCCGTGTAGTCGCGCCTGGGCAGGAGCGCGTAAAACTGCCGCGTCGCCAGCGGCGAATCGATTTTGTAGAAACACAGCGGCGCGCCCGCATTCGTAACCATACGGTCGCTCACGAACGCGGCGGCGAAGCCGCCTGCCGCCAGATGATAGGCGGTGGCGAGCTGACTCAGCTCGATCTTGAGGCGTGGTTTGACGCCGGCGGCGGCAAAAATTTGCAGCATACGGTCGTGAAGATTGTTGCCGGGCATCAGCGAGATGAACTCAAGCTCTCCGCAGCGCTCGGCGGGCAGCGCGGGGCAAGCCCCGCGCAGGTGACGGCCGTTCATGACGCCGCGCGGCGGCAGGGCGAGGGCGCGGTATCGGCGGTTGAACGGATGAGCGCGGGGCACGGCCAGCAAAATGCGATCGCTGAACATGGGATAGCGCTCGAAGTCCTCCATGAAGAGTTCGTTGCAGCTGAACGTCAGGTCTACGGCGCGTTCCTCCAGCATCTTGGCGAGGACGGCCGAACTGTGCTCGACCAGTTCCAGGGCGATGCCCGGATAAAGCCGGCTGTAGCGCGCCAGCACCGGCGGCAGGATGTAACCGTTGATGTAGTGGGAACCGCCGACGCGCACGTGTCCGGTGTGGAGGTCGTTAATGTCGCCGATCCGCTGCGTCAGTTCCGCCTCGATTTTTTTGATGCGCGTGATCGCGTTGATGTAAAGCCAGCCGGCTTCGGTGAGCTGAAAGGGGCGCACCTTGCGGTCGAACAGCGTCATGCCGATGGACGACTCGATTTTTTTGATCGCCATGCTCAGCGCCGGCTGCGTGATATACAGTTTTTCCGCCGCTTTCGAAAGGCTGCCGCTTTTGTAGACCTCGTAGACGTACTCCAGTTCCTGTCTCATAACATAAATTCTCCTTATGATGCAATAAATTTCCTCGAATTGAATTTATGTTATCGCCGCCGTATGATGACGTCAAGCAAGATACTCGACTTTCAAGGGGGGATTGAACGTGAACATCAACGCTTTGCTCATGGACGAAAAGGACAACGTGGTCACTTGCGTCGAAGAAATCCCGGCCGGCGCTCCGGTCGTCTATCGCCGCGGCGGCGAGCTCTGCACGCTCACGGCGGAGGAGACGATTCCCTATTGCCACAAGGTCGCCTTGGTCCCGCTGGACGAGGGGGACGAAGTGATCAAGTACGGCGAGCTGATCGGCCGCACCTTGGTACCGATCGCGAAAGGGCACTGGGTCTCGCACGAGAATATCTTCAGCGTGCCGCGGGACTACGCCAGTGAAATGGTATAAGGAGGGGGAAACGATGCAGTTTTGGGGATACAAACGCCAGGAGGGGCGCGCGGGCATCCGCAATCACGTGTTGATCCTGCCCACGTGCGCCTGCGGCAGCGAGAGCGCGCGCATCGTCGCGTCGGAGGTGCGCGGTGCCGTGAACATCATCTTCAACACCGGCTGTTCCGACGTGGCGGCGAACACGGCCATGTCGCAGAAAGTGCTGATGGGCTTCGCCTGCAATCCCAACGTCTACGGCGTCGTCATCATCGGCCTTGGCTGCGAGACGGTGGGGCACGCGCAGTTGCGCGAAAAAATCCGGGGAATGACCGGCAAGCCTGTGGTCTCTTTCGGCATTCAGGAAGAGGGCGGCACGCTCAAAACCATCGAGAAGGCCGTCCGCGCCGCGCGCGACATGGCCGCCGCGGCCGCCATGCAGCAAAAGGAGCGGTGCGACATGTCGAATCTATTGCTGGGCATCGAGTGCGGCGGCTCCGACGCCACCTCGGGCATCGCCAGCAATCCCGCCGTGGGCGAGCTCAGCGACCTGCTCGTGGATCTCGGCGCTTCGACGATCATGAGCGAGTCCATCGAATGGATCGGCGCCGAGCACGTCGTCGCCCGGCGTGCGGCGACGCCGGAACTGCACAACAAGATCATCGAGATCTGCCGGGATTACGAAGAACACCTCAAGGCGGCAGGGCAGGACTGCCGCGCCGGTCAGCCCACGCCCGGCAACAAGGCGGGCGGCCTTTCCACGCTCGACGAGAAAAGCCTCGGCTGCATCCGCAAGGGCGGCACCCGCCCCATCGTCGAAGTGTTGGCGCAGGCCGAGCGCCCCACGAAGCACGGCGCCATCGTCATGGACACGGCCGGTTACGACATCTCCTCCGTCACCTCCATGGTAGCTGGCGGCTGCAACGCCGTGATCTTCACCACGGGGCGCGGCACGCCGACGGGCAACGCCATCGTGCCCGTACTCAAGGTGACGGCCAACGCCCGCACCTATCGGATGATGGACGACAACATGGACGTCGATCTGAGCGGCATCATCAAGGGCACGACGACGTATCGGGAAAGCGGCAGGGAGCTCCTTGAGATCATCGGAGACGTCTGTAACGGCAAGATGACCAAGGCCGAAGCCTACGGCTTCTCCGACATCGCGATCGATCACGTCTGCCGCTTCGTTTGATTTTTCATTAAAGGGGGAAGAGAAATGGGATTCATCTTTAAACCGTGGAACAAACTGAGCCTGTTCACGCGCATCATGATCGGCTTCGCGCTCGGCGTCGCCGCGGGGCTGATCTTCGGCAGGCAGGCCGCGGTGCTGAAACCTCTGGGAACAATCCTCACTAACCTGCTGACCATGGTGGTGGCGCCGCTGGTGCTCTGCCTGCTGGTCTGTGCGGCCGCCGACGTGGGCGACGGCAAGAAGCTGGGACGCATGGGCGTGAAGACGGTGGTCGTTTTCCTTGTCAGCACCGCACTCGCCATCGTCATCGGCCTGATCTTCGCCAATCTCATGCAGGTCGGCACGAGCGTCAGCATTGAGCTCGCCAAGGAATCGGCGAAGACGGCGGCGAAACAGGTCTCAATGCTCGACACGCTGATCAACGTCATCCCCAAAAATCCTTTCGAGGCCCTGTCGAAACAGAACCTGCTGCAGATCATTTTCTTCGCGCTGCTGCTGGGCTTCGCGCTGATGAAGATCGGCCCCAAGGGGCAAGCGCTGCTCGACATGTTCCGCTCCGGACAGGAAGCGATGAAAAAGATCACCACCATCGTGCTCGAGTTCACGCCCTACGGCGTTTTCGGCCTGATGGCGCAGGTCGTGGGAGCCAACGGCCCGGATATCCTCATCCCTTACATTAAGGCGATCGCGGCCATGTACATCGCCTCGTTCCTCTATCTGGTCGTCGTTCAGGCCGGTCTGATGGCCGGCGTGATCGGGCGCGTCAGCCCGCTCCGTTTCCTGAAAACGATGAAGGAAGCGATGACCTTCGTCTTCGCCACCTGTTCCAGCGTCGCCACGATCCCGCTCAACCTCGAATGCACGAAGAAACTCGGCGTCGACGAGGAGACGGCCAACTTCGTGATCCCCTTCGGCGCCGTCATGAACATGAACGGCACCGCCATCTACGAAGCCATCGCCGTGGTCTTCACGGCCCAGATCTTCGGCGTACCGCTCACCGTCGCCGATCAGGTCATGATCATGCTCGCCGCCACGCTGGCTTCCATTGGCACCGCCGGCGTGCCCGGCTCGGGGCTGGTGATGCTGACCATCGTGCTCACCTCGGTCCATCTGCCCATGGAAGCGATCGGGCTGCTGGCCGGTATCGACCGCATCCTCAACATGGCCCGCGTGATCCCCAACATCGCCGGCGACGCGGCCACGGCGCTGATCGTCTCCCGTTCCGAAGGCACGTTCAAAGCCCCGGAGCCGACTGGCGGACAGTGACCGCGAAAAGGCGCCCCGGCGCCGGAACGCGGAGAAGACCGTGTCGGCATGGAGCGGACGTCCGCGTTTCGCGCGGGACATGCGGCACGCAAAAAAATCCCCGGCGGCCATTTTTTTCGGCCGCCGGGGATTTTTGTATGCCGTCCCGTTTTTGCGTCTGGCGACGCGAAGCGCGTCTTGTCGGACGCGGCGGACGCCGCGTCCGTCAGGCGTTCTTGCCTAAAAACTGCACGAAGCCGCGCACGCTGTTGCCGAGGAAGTATTCTTCGCGGCGCTTCGCGCTTTCGGTACAGGCGGCGATATCGGCCAGTTCGAGGTCTTCGCGCCGCAGCAACGCGACGATCTCCGTTTCGTTCAGGCCGTCGTCCAGGGCCTGGGCGATTCTTTTTTCCCAGAAAAGGTTCTGCTTCAGCGCCCGTTCGGGCAGCGTGCGGTCGGCTGACGCGCCGAAGTGCCCGGCGCAGAACAGGTCCCAGTCGGCGGCGGCGAGCTTTTTCATGCTTTCGCGGCCGGTTTCCGGCACGTAGCGGGGCGGCGTGGCGGGGCGGATGCCGTCCCGC
>NZ_ADFP01000009.1 GCF_000177335.1 Pyramidobacter piscolens W5455 | reverse complement strand
CCGATGCGGAAAAGTTGTCCTTTGGGGGTGAATGCTGGTATAATTTTTACGGTCGGAGCACAGGCGTTTTCATGTGCCGTTTGAGAAAAACTTTAATGAGGTGAGATCGATGATCAAACGCTTGTTCGAGTGTCTGGCGCTGGGATTTCTGGCGGTGCTGGGCCTGGCGAAATTGAGGAGGAAAAAGGTCAATCCTCTGGCGCTGCGCGTGCTGCTGGGCATTCTTTGCCTGATGGCGATCCTCGTGGATTCCTCGCTGGTTCTTCTTTACGCGGGAACGTGGCTGCTGTTTTTGCTGGCGGGGGACGTGGGGAGGAGATTCAACGTCAATCTGAGCCTTTTTGTGCCCGCAGGGGCGGAAAACGGCAACGCGTCCTTTGAAGCGGAGGAAAGTTCCGCGTTGGTCCAGCCTGTTGAGGATATGACGACCGGATCCTTGAAATTGGCCTTCTTGAAGAAGCCGCTCTCCCTTCTTGCCAAACGGAAGGGTAAAAAATAGATGGTCTCTGTGGAGCCTCCCTTTCCCCTTGCGAGAGCGAGGGGGGAAGGGAGGCTCTCTTGATGCAAACGAAAACCACCGGCAGCGCCGGTGGTTTTCGTTTGCAAAAAAAACAAGGCCGTTCGTTGGGGAACGGCCCGATATTTCTTACAGGGAGATTGCTTCGACGGGGCAAGCGCTGACGCAGGAACCGCACTCCACGCACTTGCTCTCATCGACTTTGGACTTGCCGTCCTCAAGAGTGATCGCCTCCACGGGGCAGGCACCTTCACACGCGCCACAGCCGACGCAGGTGTCGACGTTAACCTTAGCAGCCATTCTGTTGCACCTCCTTCGCTTTTTGTCATTGACCAAAGTTTACAATAAGTCTTTGACATGCGCAAGAGTTAGCTTTTGTGTCAAATGGAGTGCGCCTAAAAAAGGGGATATTCCGGTTTGGGATCGCGAGTCAGCAAATTCTGCAAGGCGTCTTTGAGATCGAGGCGGCCGTAAAGCACCTCATGGACTGCGGAAGAGATCGGCATTTCGACGGAGAACTTTTCCGCGAGTTCCTTGACGGCTTTTACGGTATAAGCCCCTTCGGCCACCTGGCCAAGCGCGGCCGCGGCCTCGTCCAGCGTCATCCCGCGGCCGATCATCTCGCCAAGGCGAAAGTTGCGCGAGTGGCGGCTGTAGGCTGTGACCATCAAATCGCCTATGCCGGCGAGGCCGGAAAAAGTCTGGGGACGGCCGCCCAGCGCGACTCCCAGACGGGTGATTTCCGAAAGGCCGCGCGTGACCATCGCCGCCGTGGCGTTGTCGCCCATCTCCAGACTGTGGAGAAGTCCCGAGGCGATGGCGACGACGTTTTTCACGGCGCCGCCGACTTCCACTCCGGTCACGTCCGGGTTCGTATAAACGCGGAATGTCTCTCTGTTGAAGAGTTTTTGCCAGAGCGCCGCGGATTCCCGGTTCAGCGACGCGGAAACGAGCGCCATCGGCAAGTCGCGGATCACTTCTTCCGCGTGGCTTGGCCCTGAAAGGGCCGTGTAGGCCGCTCCCGGGAAAAATTCTTCCATCAGCTGGCTTATAAGCTTTAACGAACGTATCTCAACGCCTTTGGCCGCGTTGGCGATTTCGACTTTCGGCGTATAAAAAGGAACGAGCTTTTCCAGCGTCGCGCGCAGGAACTGCGTGGGGGTGACGAAAAGCCAGTAGTCGGAAAACTCTGCCGCTTCCTGCAGCGCGTGCGCGGCGTGGATCAGCGGAGAAAGCTGGAAATCCTGGAGATAAGAAGGATTGTAGCCGTTCGCGTTGATGGCGCGCGCCTGCTCTTCGACGAAACACCAAAGGCAGACTTCATGACCGCTGCGGGCGAGGCTCTGCGCCAGCGCGGTTCCCCACGTGCCGTTTCCCCAAACTGTGACTTTGCTGTTCACGTGAATCGCTCCTTAATGTCAAGCTTCGTTTTTGATCTTTTCGGCCTTCTTGCGTTCGGTCATATCGAGAATCGTCTTGCGGATGCGCACTTCTTTGGGCGTGGCCTCCACGAGTTCGTCGTCTGCGATCCATTCCAGCGCCCGGTCCAGAACGATCGTTCTGGGAACGTCGAGGTGGATTCCCATTTCTTTGGTCGACGAGCGGTAGTTCGTCTGGGCTTTTCTTTTGGTAGGATTGCAGGGAATGTCGTTGGGGCGGGAATGCTCGCCGATCACTTCGCCGGCGTAAACTTCCGCGCCGGGACTGATAAAGAGCGTGCCGCGCTCCTGAAGGTTCTCCAGCTGATAGCTCGTCGCCGTTCCCGTGTCCATGCTGACCATTGAGCCTCTGTTGCGGCTGACGACTTCGCCGCGCCACAGGTCGTAGCCGCGGAAACGCGAAGACATGATGCCAAGGCCGCGCGTGTCCGTCAAAAATGTGTTGCGGTACCCCAGCAGCCCGCGGGTGGGAATGTCGAATTCCATACGGACGGTTCCCGTGGAAAGATTGTTCATGCTGATCATTTCGGCCTTGCGCCCCGCCAGTTTCTCGATGACGACTCCCTGATACGCTTCGGGAACGTCGACGATCAGCTGTTCGATCGGCTCGAGAAGGTGCCCCGACTCGTCGGTC
Source organism: Pyramidobacter piscolens W5455 (assembly GCF_000177335.1). Taxonomy (NCBI): domain Bacteria; kingdom Thermotogati; phylum Synergistota; class Synergistia; order Synergistales; family Dethiosulfovibrionaceae; genus Pyramidobacter; species Pyramidobacter piscolens. The sequence continues at coordinate 37,236 of NZ_ADFP01000009.1, read as the reverse complement.
TTGGTGATGACTTCGGGACGGGAAACGCAGAGTTCCGAGCCTTCGCGGAGCATTTGTTCCACCAGGATGGCCATCTGCAGCTCGCCGCGTCCGGAAACCTTCAGGCCGTCGGGACGTCCCAGATCTTCGACTCTCAGGGCGACGTTCGTTTGGCACTCGCGCTCGAGCCGGGCTTTGAGCTGGCGCAGCGTCAGCGGCGCGCCGTCGCGTCCGGCAAAGGGGCTGTTGTTGACGAGGAAAAACATGGAAACCGTCGGCTCTTCGATGTCAAGCGGGTGGAGCGTTTCGCCGTTCAGCGCTTCGGAGGCCATCGTATCGCCGATGCTGATCGACTTGGGACCGGAAAGCCAGACAATGTCGCCGGCGAAAACCTCGTCGACCTCTACGCGTTCAAGGCCGCGCGTGACCCAGAGATGCACGGCTTTTTCCTGATTGGAGGAAACCGTCTCCCAGCCTTTTTTACGGTCGTTCTCGTCGATCCATTTGGTGCGGCTGTGAACGAACGCGTCGTTCTTGTGCAGCGTCCCCGCGACGACGCGGCCGCAGGCGATCTGTCCGACATAATCGTTCCAGGCAAGCGTGCTGACCTGCATGAGAAATGGTTTGTCGGCGGTGGCGGGAGGCGGCGGAACCCTGTCGACGATGGTCTGAAACAAGGCATCCATCCCTTCGTGGGCGTCTTTTTCGAGATCGCGCACCAGCCAACCGGACAGCCCCGAACCGTAGAGCACGGGAAAATCGGCCTGCTCGTCCGTAGCGCCGAGTTCGAGAAACAGATCGAAAGTTTTCTCGAGCGCTTGGTAAGGCGTCGCTGCAGGACGATCCACCTTGTTGATGATGACAATCGGCTTCAGCCCCATGGCCAGCGCTCGGGAAAGGACGTAACGCGTCTGGGGCATGGGGCCTTCGTTGGCGTCGACCAGAAGGAGAACGCTGTCGACCATCGACAGAACGCGTTCGACTTCACCGGAGAAGTCCGCGTGCCCGGGCGTGTCGATGATGTTGATCAGATATCCGTTCCATTCGACGGTGCAATGTTTGGACGTGATCGTGATGCCGCGCTCGCGTTCGAGTTCGCCGCTGTCCATAACGCGCTCCGCGATCTGAGCGTTTTCACGGAACGTGTGGGCGCCGCGGAAAATCGAGTCGATCAGCGTGGTCTTGCCGTGGTCGATATGAGCCACGATCGCGAGATTTCGAATTTTGTCTACTGAATACATAAGAATGCTCCTTACTTTGCCGGATTGCTGCTGCTGAAAGATGCCTTTCAAAAAATGAATGATACCGCAGATTCCTCTAAAGTACAAGTTGGGGCTCCCGGCAAAAATCAAAGAGGAACGCAGATTTCACTCTGCATTCCTCTGTCACCCGGCTTAGCGAAATTCGGTCATAACGTAGTAGAGCACGACGAGCAGGGAGAAACCGCAGACGAAGTCGAACGCCGCTTTTCCCGGACGGCCGGCGCGCCGAAAGGAAAAACCCAGCCAGAAAAATGCCAGGGCACAGAGACAAAGGATCAATGGCGCTATCGTAGAAGTGAACATATGCATGGTCTCCTTTTCTAAAAGCCGGACGGAGAATGGGGGCCGTCGTTTTGAGGCGCGAGGAGCTCGTAGAGTTCGTTTTCCCCATGGCGTGCCGGCACGGCTCCGTTTTTATTCTCCGCGTGCTCTTTCTTTTTATCCAGTTTTATCGAAATCCCCAGGCCGACGCCGCCGTGGGATGGGCGGATTCTCGCGCTTTCGGCCTCAATCCCCAAAAGACCGAGCGGTGCCTGCACGGCGTTCAAAGTCGCTTCGTCGATGTCCGTGATCGTTTTGCCGGCGCGCTCGACAAATTTTTGGATTTCTGGGGAAAATTTGATCCCGCTCTGCCGATCTTTGTCCTCGAGAAATTCGCGAGACTTCTCTTCGCGCACAAAGCCCGTCTCGACTTTGCCGTGGGCGTTGCCGACGCCCTTAAAGTGAGGAAGCTGCGCAGGCTCCGGGGAAGAGCGGTGATGGTCCTGGCTCTCTGCTGCCGGAACATGCGGAATCGTTGTGGCCGTGACGCTGGCGTCTGGGACGGCGCGCGCCGCGGAGAATGAAGAACAGACGAGAAAAAGCGCGCCGGCCGCAACAAAGGATTTTCTGGCCGTGAAAGCCAAAAGGATCACCTCCTGAGACTCGAAAGCTCCTGTTCAGTGTCAGTCAATTTTAGCATAAAGAAAAGCCGGCGGCGCGCCGTCGGCTTTTACTCGTCGAAAAGACTTTTGCTTGAGAAAGACGGATCACTCGTGAGATTCATGCCCAGTTTGCGGAAACCGCTCTCGTCGCCAGGCGTCGGGATGTGCGAAAGGTGACACTCCCGGTTTCTCAGATTGCGCAGCTGTTCCACCGCGGCGGCGGCGGCGGGATTGGAAGTGGCGCTGATGCTGAGGGCGAGCAAAGTTTCTTCGAGGTCGAGGGCCAGCTTGTTCTCGCCGAAAATCTCCTTCTTGAAGTATGAAAGCGACTGGAGGATGTTGTGCGGCAGCAAGTCGATATCGTCGGGAATGTGGGCGAGGATTTTGGCCGCGTTCAGCACGGCGCTGGAAGAAGAATGGAGCAGCGGAGAGTTCTTTCCCGTCACGATCGTGCCGTCGGCAAGTTCGATGGCCGCCCCGGTAAAGATGCCGCCGTCGCCTTTGCCGCGCGCCTGTCCTTCTTTGACCGCTTCCCGCGCCGGAATCACCACGCGGCGGTATTCGGGCAGAAGATCCAGCTCTTTCATGATCAGGCTGATGCGCTGCAGGCAATTTTTATCCGCCTGGCCGAGAGCGACTTCGCAGGAAGTGCGGAAATAGCGGCGAATGATCTCCTGGCAGGAGGCTTCGCGCACGGCGCCGTCGTCGACGATCCCCCAGGCGATCCGGTTGACGCCCATATCCGTGGGGGACTTGTACCCGGCGTCGCCGCCGGTAATGCGGCAGAGGATCCGCTGGAGGATGGGGAAGGCTTCCAGATCGCGATTGTAATTCACGGTCTTTCGGTCGTAGGCCTCGAGATGAAAATGGTCGATCAGATTGACGTCGCCGAGGTCGGCGGTTGCCGCCTCATAGGCCAGATTCAGCGGATGCTTGAGCGGCAGGTTCCAGACGGGGAAACTCTCGTATTTCGAATAGCCCGAATGGATCCCTCGTTTGTAATCGTGATAGATTTGCGAAAGGCACGTCGCCAGTTTGCCGCTGCCGGGGCCCGGCGCGGTGACGACGACGATCGGTTTGGTCGTGGGGATGTAGTCGTTGCGCCCGTACCCTTCTTCGCTGACGATGGTGTCCACGTCGGTGGGATAGCCTTCGGTGGCGTAATGCGTATAAACGGCGATGCCGCGATTCTCGAGGCGCCTGCGGAAGTTCTGGACGGTGGGCTGCCCTTCGAAACGGGTGATGACCACTCCGGCCACGTGCAGGCCGCGCTGCGTGAATTCGTCGATCAGGCGGAGGACTTCGGAATCGTACGTGGTGCCGAAGTCGGCGCGGATTTTTTTGCGTTCGACGTCTCCCGCATAGAGGCAGATGATGACTTCCGCCTCGTCGCGGAAACTTTCCAGCAGGCGCATCTTTACATTTGGGTCGAAACCGGGAAGGCAGCGCGCCGCGTGATAATCGAAGATAAGTTTGCCACCGAATTCAAGATAAAGTTTTTGGCCGTTCTGCCTGACCCGTTCCGCGATGGCCGCGGTTTGCTCCTTCAGGTATTTCTCGTTGTCGAAACCGATCCGAAAAGCCATGAGGGGACCTAACGGTTTTTGCCGCAGCAGAACTTGTATTTCTTTCCGCTTCCGCAGGGGCAAGGATCGTTTCGTCCCACTTTCGGGGCAGAACGGACGAACGTCTCGGGAACGACCTGACCGTCCACGAAGAACCAGTTCCCGTTGATTTTTTTGAAGTACGACTTCTCGTGGTGGTTGATTTTTTTGCCCTCAAGTTCGAAGCTGGCCACGAATTCGACGACGCCCTCGTCATCGTCCGGCCCGCCGCCGACCGTGCTGCGGATTTCGATGCCGAGCCAGTGCGCCGAACGGGACCATTCTTCGGTCGCTTCCTTGCTGACGTTCTCCCGTGTTTCCGGATCATGGCTGGAAATGATAAAGTCGATGTCGCCGGTCGTGTAGGCCACGTAGCGGGCCTTCATCAATTCTACGGCGGTTCGGGCACGGCGGCTGCCTTTGATAATGGGGCGGCAGCATTCTTCCAATTCACGGTTTGAACCACAAGGGCAAAGAGACATGATGGAGCTCCTTTCAGGAAATGCGGAAGATTGGCCGGAAGAGGCAAAAGTCTGCTCCGGCTGAACATTGTCCCATTATAGCACTTCTTCGACGAAAGACGTGAACGGCGAACTCGACCAGCCACAAAGCGGCGGAACGGCCTTGTGCGAACTGGGAGGACTGGTACAATGGAAATAACGACGGAAAAGCCATCGTGAGAAAGCGGGGAATGATATCATGATCGACGTGGCGGCTGCCATCATCTGCGACGATAAAGGGAAAATTTTGATCTGCCAGCGGCAAGGCGGCGGAAACTGCGCCAATCGCTGGGAGTTTCCGGGCGGCAAGCGCGAGCCCGGGGAAACCATGGAAGAATGCCTGATCCGCGAATGCCGCGAAGAGCTGGGCGTCTGCCTCAAGCTGGAGGGGCTTTATGCCGATCTGAGCTATGCTTATCCGGATGGGGCGATCCATTTCAATTTTTTCAAGGCCCGGATTCAGGGCGGAACGGCGACGCTGAACGTGCATCGGGAGATGCGATGGGTCGCGCCGGCGCGTCTGTTGGATTTCGACTTCTGTCCGGCCGACGAAGGGATCGTTCGTCGGCTGGCGGCGGGACGATAGCATGATGAAAGCGGGGAATTTGCGGCGAAGCAGATTCCCCGCTTTCTGTCGTTTCTTTATTTTCCGGAGAGACGCCTGATAGCGCCGCAGAGGACGTCGCAGCCGATGGGCAGGCAGGCCTCGTCGAAGTCGAAATGGTCGTTGTGGTGCCCCGCGGCGATGGTCGCCCCCAAACCGACGTACGTGGCTTTGCCGCTGCGATCCTGCACGCGCTTCATCATCCAGCAGGCGTCGTCGCTTCCCGACATCAGCTGTTTGGGGAAGACTTTCGTGACGCCCTTGACCTCGCGGGCCGCGTCGCAGATGATGTCGACGATCTCCCGATCGCTGTCGGCGGTGTTCGCCTCGCCGCGTTTGAAGATCTCCGCCGTGCAGTCGTACATGGCGGCGGCCCCCTGAATGACTTGAACGGCGCGCTCGTACACATATTTGAGAATGTCGTCGGTCGCGCCTCGCGTCTCGATCTTCATGGACGCCTTGGGAGGCACGACGTTGCGTCCTTCGCCGGCCTGAAGCACGCCGACGTTGATGCGCGTCGGCCCGTCGCGATGCGGGGCGATGGCGTGGAGGTTCAGCGCGGCCGAAGCGGCCGCCAGCAGCGCGTTTTTCCCCTGATTGGGCTCGCCGCCGGCGTGGGCGCCCTTGCCGGTGAAATCGACGTCGATTTTCGTAGTGCAGAGGAAACCATAGGTGCCGCCGTAGACCGTTCCTGTCGGCACGCCGAGGCCGAGGTGGAGCGCGATGAACCAGTCCGCGTCGTCCAGCAGGCCGGCCTGCGTCATCGCGTAGCCGCCGCGCACGCCCTCTTCCGCCGGCTGAAAGAGAAAACGGATCTTGCCTTTGAGGGAGTCTTTGTGTTCGGAGACGTATTCGGCCACCGCCAGGCCGATCGCGGTGTGCCCGTCGTGACCGCAGGCGTGCATCCAGCCCTTGTTGACGGAACGGAATCCTTCCCTGGCGGGAAGGTGCCCTTCGTCCGCGGCTTCGTCGGTATCCACGCAATCGATGTCGAAGCGCATGGCGACGACGGGACCTTCGCGTCCCGTGTCCAGCTCGGCGCAGAGGCCGGTGGTGCCGCCCGTTTTTTTCACCCATGCGGGGTCGGCCCCCTGATCGACGGCGCGCCGCATTTGCGCTTCGACGTCGATTGACCGTCCCATGACCGTCTCCGGTCTGACGAAATCGCCGCCGAAGCGCAGCGCATAGCCAAGCCCGTCCATGATCTGGGCGACTTTGGCCGTGGTGCGGAACTCCGTCCAGCCAGTCTCGGGATAGCGGTGGAAATCGCGGCGTCGTTCGATCATTTTCTGAATGCGATCGTTTTCGGTTAGCGTGCACGTCATTTTTTGAGTCCTTTCAGGTCGGAGTCGAGAAGTTTCAGCGCCATTGAAGCGAGGTACTGGATTCCATAGGGGAAACAGGCGGGGTCGGGAAGGAAACGGTCGTTGTGGAGCGCCGGCATGTCTTCGGGCGCGACGCCGTCAGGGCGGCAGCCGAGCCAGGCAAAAGCGGCCGGAACTTTCAGCGTATAAAACGAAAAATCCTCGCCCGTCGGCGGCACGGGAAGATAGGGCAGCACGCCGCTCTCGCCCAGCACGTCGCGGATCACTTCCCGGCCGATGCTCACGAGCCGTTCGTGGTTCATCGTCGCCGGAAATCCCGTCTGATAATCGATTTCGGCCGTACAGCCATACGCGGCGGCCGTGTTGAAGATCGCCCGCTCAATCCACTGCGGCAGCTTTTTATGATCCGTCTCGTCGAAACTGCGCACCGTGCCGTCGAGGTCGACGCGGTCGGGGACGATATTGTAGCGGTCGCCGCCTTTGATGGTGCCGATGGTGATGACCGCGGTATTGCGGGGACACAGGTTTCGTGAAATAATAGGCTGAAGCGCCATGACGACGGCCGAGGCCGCCACGATGGCGTCGGCGCCCAGGTCGGGCATCGACCCGTGACTGGCGACGCCATGGATCGTGGCGCGAAGATGATCGGAAGAGGCGGACACCGCGCCGGCCTGCAAACCGATCGTCCCCGTCGCCAGCGTCGGCCAGACGTGAAGGCCGATGATCGCGTCGACATCGGGATTTTCAAGAACGCCGTCGCGGATCATCCCCGGCGCGCCGCCTGTCGGCGTCATCTCTTCCGAGGGTTGGAAGATAAATTTCAGCGAACCGGCGATCTGCTTCTTCATTTCGCAGAGCACATGAACGGTCCCCAACAGGATCGCCGTGTGGGCGTCATGCCCGCAGGCGTGCATCACGCCGGGAATCTGCGAGGCGAAGGGACAGCCCGTGTTCTCCTGGATGCTCAGCGCGTCCATGTCGGCGCGGAGCGCGACGCACGGCCCCGGACGATCGCCCTTTAAAAGCGCGACGACGCCGTGACCGCCGACGTTCGGACGAATTTCGTCCAGCGGCAGGCTCTTCAAAATGTCGTACACGAAAGCCGCGGTTTTCTCTTCGTGGTAACTGAGCTCCGGATGAGCGTGGAGATGGCGGTAAAACGTCATGCAGCTTTCGCGGTATTTCTTTTCGAGTTCTCTGACGAGCTGGTTCACCGTGGATCGCCTCCCAATGGATTGATTCGTGTAAAATATTCGCAGCTTATAGTATAACTTTAGAAGCGCACGTATTCCAGTAAAAATTTCATTCTGGTGGAGTGAGGCATAAATGTTTATCACGATAGAAGGGATCGACGGCTCCGGCAAGTCGACACAGGCCAGGCGCCTCGCGGCGCGTTTGAGGCGCGAGGGCAAAAAAGTGACGGAGACGCATGAACCGGGAGACTGGCCCCACGGGGATATTCTGCGCGCTCTTCTGCTGAACGGGCGGCTCCGGCACCCGATGACCGAGATCATGCTTTTTGTGGCCGACCGGTGCGAACACGTCGCGCAGGTCATTCAACCCGCTCTGGATCAAGGGGAATTTGTCGTCTGTGACCGCTATAACGACTCCACCCGGGCCTACCAGTGCTGGGGACGCGGACTAAAAGAAGACATTCTGGAGAGCCTGATAAAGTGGTGCGGGATTCCGGAGCCCGACCTGACGGTCTGGCTTGATCTCCCGGTGGAAGAAGCGAGGAAGAGGATGGCCGGCCGCGGCGGAAGCGATAGGATCGAAGGCGAAGACTTGAAATTTCATGAGGCCGTCGCCCGTGGTTTTAAAGAGTTGGCCGAAAGGAACGGCTCGAGATTTTTCAGAGTCGACGCCCGGGCAGGCGAGGACGAGATCGAGGAGACGATCTTCTCCGAATTGAAAAGGCGTTGCGTCATATGAGTCAGAGCGAAATCTTTTGGCAGAACGACGTTCATTGGCATGAGTTGCTGAAATTTATCGCTCGGGGCTCGGTTCCCGGTTCGATCGGCATTGAGATCCGTTTGCCCTGGCAGCGGGAGGTCATGCTTTCGCTGGCTCGCCGCATCCTGTGCGAGTCGGGTTCCGCCTGCGGCCAGTGTCCGTCGTGCCGGGCGTGGGTCGATGCGGAACATCCCGATTTGTTGGTCGCCGGCGAGCCGGACGCGCCCGCGCCCATCGACGAATGCCGCGCGAAAAGCGCCGACCTGTCGCTTTCGCCCGTCGTCGCGCCGGTGCGGCTTCTGGTGTTTTACGCTCCCGAAAAGATGAGCCCGGGAGCGGTGAACAGTCTGCTCAAGATTACCGAAGAACCGCCGCCCAAGGGGCACCTTCTGTATATGATGGACCGCGGCACCATTCTTTCCACTTTGCGAAGTCGTCTGTGGATGTTATCATTCTCCGTGGAAGAAAAAATCGCGCCTTTGTCGCCTCCGGCTTCTCAGTCCGAATGGCTGCGCTGGTTGAAAGAAAACGAGAAAAACGACGTACAGAAATGGTACGCCATGGCGCATGGCTATGCGTCGTGGCTCTGCAAAAACGGCAAGCTGGAGCGCGCCGGCATGCTGCGCCAGCTTGCCGAGACGGCGCTCGCCACCCACCTGTCTGCGGCGATGTGGACAGATCTTTTGTTTCTTCTGTTGAGAGAGGAGTATCCCTTTGAGCATGTATTTGACGATTTTCGGCAAACCGCGTTACCTGGGGCTGATCGTTGCCGAAAATAACATTCGTTTTGAAAAAGGAGAACAGCTGCTCGTAGAAAGTTCGCGAGGGACGGAGATCGCCGTCGTCGCCGGAGAGATCACGGAACGCCAGGAAGCCCTTTACCGAGCCATAGACAACCGGCAGGAGGGGCAGTCGGGCAATGATTCCGGGCTTCAGAACGTAACCTTCCTGCATAAGGCCGGGATGGAAGATCTGGAAAAAGAGAAGAACAACCGCGGCGAAGAAGAGCGCGTTCTTGTCGCCGCCAGACAGGTCTTGAGCCGTCATAATCTTGACATGAAACTGGTCGACGTGGAATACATGAACGATCGTAAAAAATTGTTTTTGTATTTCACTTCCGAGCAGCGCGTCGATTTTCGCGCTTACGTCCGGGACCTGGCCCGGGAATTCCGTACGCGTATCGAGCTGCGGCAAATCGGCGTCAGAGACGAGTCCAAGGTGGTCAAGGGGATCGGCGCCTGCGGCCGCGTCTGTTGTTGCAGTTACTGGCTCCATCGTTTTATGCCGATCGGCATTAAAATGGTCAAGGAGCAGAATCTGGCTCTCAATCCGACCAAAATCTCCGGACTGTGCGGGCGGCTTATGTGCTGCATGAGCTTCGAACAAAACTCGTACCATGAATTGTGGAAGAGTCTGCCGTCCCACGGTGCCAAGATCAAAACGGAACAGGGAACGTGGATCTTGACGGGCGTCGATCTGGCGACGCGGACCTGTAGCGTTCACGGGCCGGAAGGAAACATCAGCATCCCCGTGACGATGTATCAGCAGTTCAAGGAAACGCTGCTCGCCGGCAAGACGTGGAACAACGAAGAGCACGGCCTTGACGAGAAAGGGCAGCCGTTGACGGCGTTTGAGGGAGGCGCTCCGATCGTCGGTGAGGAGCGCGGCTGTTCGGGATGTGAGAGTTGTCCTCAGTACAGCGGAACAAAAAAAATATCAGACGATCGCGACGAAACGCGGGTGACGGTTGTAAACGTTTCCGACGTAACGGCGGGCAATGGGAAAGGCACTGCGGAATATACAGAAGAAGCGCGCCGCCGGCATCGCAGGAAGAACACCCGCGTTTTGGCGACAGAGGGCAAAGCAGATTCGGGGAACAAAGAGGAACCGGCTTTGGAGCAGAAGAAAGCGGGACAGAAAAATATTCTCCAGGGGGGCAAGGCAAAACTCCCCTCAAGACCGACCGGCTCAAAAAATCAGAAGCGCAGAGACGAGCAGGGGACTGACGCTCCGCAGCCCCCGGCCTATGGGAGCACGGGGGGTGCGGTTCCGGAGGAGCATAGCCGTTCGGGAGCGTGGGGGCGCCGGACCTCGAGTCGCGGATTCCATCGCCCCGGCAACAGGAAAAGACCTGTCTCCGAACCATCTTCGCGGACAGACTCTTCTGAGGAGGGGAAACGCTAGCCCATGTCCTTTTTCGGCAAGTTGAAAGAGAAACTCGACGGCGTTCGTCACCGTTGGAGCGCCAATATAACGCGGCTCTTCGGCGGCACGATCGACGAAGACTTTTGGCTGGATCTTGAAGATGTGCTGATCGCAGGCGACGTGGGGTTGGAAACGGCGGAAGCTCTTTTGGGCGAAATGAGAGCGTATCATGCACAACGCCGCTGCGACGGGAAAGAACTGCTCCGGCATTTCAAAAGCGAACTGGTAAAACGACTCGGCGGGGTCCCGCGCATGGGCGCGCCGTTGCTGAGCGGCGAAAACGGCCTCGCGGCGATTTTGATGGTCGGCGTGAACGGCAGTGGGAAAACGACCACGACGGGAAAGCTGGCCTGGCTTTACAAAAAGTCGGGCAAAAAAGTCATCGTCGCCGCCGCGGACACCTTTCGGGCCGCGGCGATAGAACAGCTGCAGGTCTGGGGCGAAAAAAGCGGGATCCGCGTGATCGCGCAGAAGCAGGGCGGCGATTCGGCCGCGGTCGTGTTCGACGCGCTCTCGGCGGCCCGTTCCTCCGGCGCGGACGTTCTGATCGTGGATACCGCGGGAAGGCTCCAGTCCAAGCACAATCTCATGGAAGAACTGGGAAAAATCTATCGGGTGATCGAACGTGAAGTCGGAAAAGAACGCATGGAAAGCGTTCTCGTGCTCGACTCGGTCATCGGCCAGAACGCTTTCCGGCAGGCGGAAGTCTTCAACGAAGTGGCGCCGCTGACCGGGGTCATCCTCGCCAAATACGACAACACGGCCAAAGGCGGGATCGTCCTGCCGATCGCCGACAAGCTGCGTTTGCCCATTCGTTACATCGGTCTTGGCGAAGCGCCTGAAGACCTGAAACTTTTCAACGCCGAGGAATTCGTGGAAGCTCTTTTCGGAGAAACGGCGCCGGAAAATTAACTCATTGGAGGCTCGTATAGCATGATCCCACGGTATGAGACGAAAGAAATGAAAGAAATCTGGTCTCTCGAGAACCAGTACCGAAGCTGGGAAGTCGTCGAACTGGCCGTTTGCCACGCGTGGGCGAAAGACGGCGTCATTCCCCCCGAAGCGATGAAAAAAATCGACGAGCGCAGCGGCTTCGACGCCGACGAGATCCTGAAGATCGAGGCCGAAGTCCAGCACGACATGATCGCTTTCGATACGGACATGGCCAACCATGTGGGGCCGGAAGGTCGTTACATCCATCTCGGGCTGACCAGCAGCGATGTGGAAGACACGGCGAGCGCCCTTCGCCTGCGGCAGTCGCTGGACGTCGTGATCCGCGAGCTCGACGTGTTTATGAAGGATGTGCTCGAACAGGCGAAAAAGTATAAACACACGCCTTCCGTTGGGCGCAGCCACGGCGTTCACGCCGAGCCGATCACTTTCGGCTTGAAAATACTGAACTGGTATTCGGAACTGCTGCGCGATCATAAGCGTTTGGAAAATGCCAGGGAGGAAATCTCCTGCGGAAAAATTTCCGGCGCCGTCGGAACGTACGCTCATTGCCCGCCTCACATCGAAGCTTCCGTCTGCGCCGAGCTGGGGCTGAAGCCGGATCTCGTTTCGACGCAGATCATCCAGAGAGACCGCCACGCCGTCGTCATGTTCGCCCTGGCCAGCCTTGGCGGCGCGATGGAACGGATCGCCACCGAAATCCGCCACCTGCAGCGCACCGAAGTGCGCGAAGCGCTCGAACCGTTCGGCAAGAAACAGAAAGGTTCGTCGGCGATGCCTCACAAGCGCAACCCCATCCAGTGCGAGAAAATCTGCGGCATGGCGCGCATGCTGCGCTCCTTTACGGTCGTGGCGCAGGAAAACGTCGCCCTTTGGCACGAACGCGACATCAGCCATTCCAGCACCGAACGGCTCATTTGGCCCGACGCCTTTCATCTGGCCCATTACATGCTGAAAACTCTTGGGCGCGTCGTCCGCGGTCTCGACGTGTCGCCGCGGCGCCTGCAGGAGGACCTCGAACTGACCGGCGGGCTCGTGTACAGTCAAAGAGTCCTTCTTCAGCTGGTGGAGAAATACAACATGCGCCGCGAAGACGCATATCTGGCCGTACAGCGCAACGCCATGAAAACGTGGAACGGCGAAGGTCATTTCCTTGATCTATTGGCTGGCGACGAACTGATCAAGGGGAAAATTGACCGAACGGAACTGGCGCAGCTTTTTACGAACGAGTATTACTTCCGTTTTGTCGATGAAATTTTCGCCCGCTTTGAATAGTTCTGACGATATCATCTTAGGGAGGGGTCTGTGATGAAAAGTCTGTTTGGCGACGCTCGTCTGCCCGATCGAAATTTGGCGCTTGAATTCTGTCGCGGCACGGAGGCTGCGGCGATGTCGGCGGGTCGCCTGATGGGGCGTGGGGATAAAAACGCGGCCGACGGCGCGGCCGTCAACGCGATGCGTTACATGCTCAACACGGTGGATATGGACGGCATCGTGGTGATCGGAGAGGGCGAGAAAGACGAAGCGCCGATGTTGTTCAACGGCGAACACCTCGGCACCGGCAAGAACGCCGCGGTGGACATCGCGGTGGATCCCATCGACGGAACGCGTTTGACGGCCCTCGGCATCAGCGGCGCGATCAGCGTCGTTGCCGGCGCGCCGCGCGGTACGATGTTCAATCCCAAGACCGTTTTTTACATGAACAAACTGGTCGTCGGCCCTGAAGCGAAAGACGTCATCGATATCGAAGCCCCGGTGGCGGAAAACATCCGCCGCGTCGCGGAAGCCCGTAAAAAAGCGATGGGCGACATCACCGTGGTCGTGCTGGACCGCCCCCGTCATGAGAAACTCATTGCGGAGATCCGTGCCGCCGGCGCCCGCATCAAGCTCATCACCGACGGCGATATCGCCGGCGCGCTCCTGACCTGCAAGCTGGAGCGCGGCGCCGACATGCTCATGGGCATCGGCGGCACCCCCGAAGCCGTCATCACTGCCTGCGCCATCAAGGCCATGGGCGGCAACATGCAGGGCAAACTTTGGGCGCGCAACGACGAAGAGCGTCAGAAGGCGCTCGATGCCGGAATGGACTTCAATAAGGTGCTGACCATCGACGACCTGGTTTGCAGCGACGACGTGTTTTTTGCCGCCACTGGCATTACGGACGGCGACTTTTTGAAAGGCGTCCGTTATGAGGGCGAACGAATCTATACAAGTTCTCTTGTGATGCGCGCCAAAAGCGGAACGGTCCGTTACATCGATGCGGTGCACAGTCTCTATAAGCTTGACAAAATTGCCGGCATCGATTACAGAGCATGATCGTTCTTCTTGTAAATGTCGGATACGGATAAGGTCTTCCTCATCATGGGGAAGACCTTATCCGTATCCGGCGGGCCTTTGCGCGCTCTCAAAAGGGCGAAGATCCCGTGCCCTTTTTAACGAAAACGAGATGAAAAATTTATTCCTCGGGCGTCGTGGTATAATCATGAAAATTGTTCTTAATAAAAGGCTGAAATTGATTCTGTGTGTTATTTGGCGGCGGAGTTTGCTCCGGCGCCTTGTAGTTTTGCCATGAAGAGAGTGGTGCGAATGAGCGCGTTGAAAGTACGAGAGCTGATCCCGCTGATCGATGAGCTGGCTCCTTTTGAACTTGCGGAAAGCTGGGATCGTTGCGGCCTGCGGCTTGGCAGATACGACGCGCTTGTCGGCGGGATCGCCGTGGCGCTGGATCCCTCCGCGGAGGCCGTCAGACAGGCGGCGCGACGCGGCTGCGGGCTTTTGATCACTCATCATCCGCCGATGTTCGCCCCGCAGGAAGATATGATCTGCGACCGCTGCGACCCGAAGATCGTCGAGGCGGCGTTTAAAAACGACGTCTGCCTCGTCGCCTGCCATACGAATTTCGACAGCGCCCGCGGCGGCGTGAACGAGAAACTGGCGCAGCTGGCCGGACTTCGGGATGCAAGGCCGCTCGAACCTCCGGCGACGGAGCGCGGCTTTGGCATGGGGGCGGTCGGCACCGTCCGTTCCGCCTCGGCTGAAGAGCTCGCCCGCGATATCGCTCGAAAATGGAATCTGTCCGGCTATCGCCTCTATGACGGCGGCTCGACGGTGGATCGCGTCGCTTTGTGCGGCGGATCGGGCGGCGATCTTTGGAAGAAGCTGGAGCGGACCGGTTCCGTGCTTTACGCGACGGCCGACCTCCGTTACCATGAATGCCTGGAAGCCGTCGACGCCGGTCTGAGCGTGATGCTCTGCGACCATGGCGAGATGGAAAATCTGCCGCTGTCGTATTTTTCGGAGGCACTGGCGCAGAAGACGGGCTTGCCGGTCCATTTCCTCGATCTGGTCGCTTCCAAACGCTGCCGGGAACGCTGGTGCGACGCCGAACGCCATGTTTCAGATTGAAATAGAAGGGTTCTCCGGGCCGCTCGATCTGCTCTGCCATATGATCGATCAGGGGCGGATCGAGGCTGCGCAGATCAGCGTTGCGGAGGTTATTTCCATATACGGCGCCTATCTGGCCCAAACCGGCGGTTTGCCGATCGCTTCGGTGGCCGAATTCATAGCGCAGGCGGCGCGTTTGGTGCGGCAGAAGGCTTCGTCTTTGTTGCCCCGGTACGAAATCCATAAGGACGACGGTGAAATAGCCGTACTGGACGATACCGAAAATGTCGAAAGCCTGCTGGAACGTTACCGTCCTTACCGCGAAGCGGTCTCGCGGCTGATCGGGCTGAAGGAAAAGGCCGACCGGCGCCGTTTCCGCAAAGGGGAAGCGCTCGATCCGTTTTTCGATCTCGGCGATCTTTATTCGCTCTCTCTGCAGTGGCTCGAACTGCTGGACCGGCGGCGAAGCGCACGTCTCGAACTGCTCGACGAAGACGACTGGGACGACGGCGGAGTGCCGGCGCAGATCCCCGACGAAGTGCAGGTGGAAAATCGTATGGAGCGCGTGCTCGAGCGTTTAACCGCCTTTTCGGAAGGTCTGTCCCTGCGTTCCCTGTTGAAGGAAGAGCCGGGACGCGGCGCGCTGGTGGTAACGCTGCTGGCGCTGCTGGAACTGTCGCGGAGGAATTTTGTGACGCTGGTACAGAAGGAGCTGTTTGGCGATGTCTTTATCACGGCAAGAAGAGCCTGAAAATCTTCTGGTACGGCAGATCGAGGCGATCCTCTTCGTCGCGGCCGACGGCGCTTCTGTGGCGGAGATTTCGCTGGCGACGGGCCGGCCGGCGGCCACGGTGCGCAAGGTGCTGAGCCAGCTGAGCGAAAACTACGTTCTTTCGCGCGGACTGGAAATCGTCGAACTCGGCGGAAAATGGTTCACGACGACCGCCAGCGATCTGAGCGAGACCATGGACAAATTCCATGCCGCCGACGAGAGCGAACGCGTCAGATTGACGCGGGCGTCTCTCGAAACGCTGGCGGTGATCGCCTACAGTCAGCCGGTGACCCGGTCCGAGATCGAGGCGATCCGCGGCGTGCGCTGCGACCGCGTCATCGACACGCTGCTTGGCTACGGGCTGGCGCGCATTGCCGGACGGCGCAAAAGCACCGGTTCCCCGCTGCTGTACCGCACGACGACGAAATTCCTGGAGATCTTCGGGCTGGGGGCCATCTCCGATTTGCCGACGATCGATGAACTCGAAGAGCTCAGGCGGCATCGTCCGGAAGCGGAAAATCCTTCCGCGGCGCCGGAAACGATTCCGGAGACGGAAAGCGAGGCTGCCGAAGATGAGGCTGAATAAATATCTGGCCCTCTGCGGAGTCGGTTCGAGACGCAAGGTCGAAGAGTTCATCTTCGCCGGTCGCGTCGTTTGCGGAGGCTATCAGGTCACCGAGCCGGGCTACGACGTTCCTGACGGCGAGATCGTCACGGTCGACGACGTGGAGGTCCGTCCGGAGAGAAAAATCTACATGGTCCTCCATAAGCCGCGCGGATATATCTGTGCCGTGAGCGACCGCAATTATCCCGTGATCCTCGATCTATTGCCGCGCGAGTACGACTATTACCGCCTGTTCCCGGTAGGGCGCCTGGACCTGCAGAGCGAAGGGCTTTTGATGCTGACGAACGACGGAGATTTTTCGCAGGAGATGATCCACCCCCGCGCGGGAATCACGAAAGAATACGAAGTCCTGCTCGACCGCATGCCGAACGAGCGGGAAATGCGGCAGCTCCGGGACGGGACGGTTTTCGAGGGGAAAAGGCTTCATCCCGTCGGCGTCGATTTTTTACAGCGGGAGCCGGAAGGGCGGTGGCTGCGCTTCGTCCTGAACGAAGGCGTCAAGCGCGAGATCCGTCTTATCGCCGAAGGCGCCGGGCTGAAAGTCCAGGTGCTGTTCCGCCGCCGGATCGGCCGTATGGAACTGCGACATTTGAAAAGCGGCTGTGCCCGTGAGTACAGCGCAGATCAGCTGCGCCGCATGATCCGGCACGGCGGCGCCGTATAGAGCGGATGTTAAGGAGGAAGTGACAGTGAACTGGACGGGAGTTATCGCCATCGACGGCCCTGCGGGCGCCGGCAAAAGCACGGTAGCCAAGCTCGTAGCCTCGAAGCTGGGCATCAGTTATCTCGATACGGGGGCGCTTTATCGGGCGCTGGCTTATTACCTCGACAGCCTTTCGATCCCCGCGCAGGAGAGCCCGGAACTTAGAAAGGCCCTTTTCGACGTAACGGTGGAGGTCCGCGGTTCCTCCGTTTTTCTCGACGGCACGGACGTGTCTTCGCTGATCCGCACGCCTGCGGTCGACAGGATCGCCTCGCTTTATTCCGCGCTGCCTTCGGTGCGCGAAAAACTGCTGATGCTCCAGCGCGATCAGGCTCTCAAAGGCGGTCTGGTGGCCGACGGGCGCGATATGGGCACGATCGTTTTCCCATATGCGCCGGTCAAGGTGTTTTTGACGGCTCAGGCCGAGGTGCGCGCGCGGCGCCGTTATGACGAACTGGCGGCCCGCGGCGTGAAGACCGATTATCAGAAGCTGCTCGATGAGATCCTCCAGCGAGACGAAGCCGACGCCAACCGGAGCATCGCGCCTCTGAAGCAGGCTCCCGGCGCCGTTCTGCTTGACTCGTCCGCGATGAACGCCGAACAGGTCGCAGATGCGATCGCCGATATCGCACGGGCGGTGTGCCATGTTTAGGGCGCTCCTGTACTGGCTCGCCAAACACCTGTGTCTCGCCGTTTTGAAAATTCACAACGGCTTGAAGGTGACCGGGCGGGAGCTTGTCCCCGGCGAACGCCCCGTGATCGTCGCCGCGAATCACGTCAGCAACCTCGATCCCGTCGTGGTAGGGTGCGTGTTCCCGGGGCGGCTCCGCCCCCTTGGCAAGGAAGAACTTTTTCAGATCAACCCGTTTTTCACCTGGCTCATGAATAATCTCGGCGTGATCTCCGTCAGCCGGACGACGGAGAAAGCCGCCGCGCTGGCGTTGAAAAAATTCCTTTCGCTGCTGAAAAACGGCGAAAGCCTGATGATTTTCCCCGAAGGCGCACGATCGCCCGACGGCCGCCTCAAGCCGCTTGAAGGAGGCGTCGCCGTACTGGCGACCAGCGTGGACGCGCCGGTGGTCCCGCTGTATATCGAAGGAACTTATGAGGCCATGCCCGTAGGTTCCTCCAAAATCAAGCGCCATCCAATCACAGCGCATTTTGGCAAGCCGATTATGCCTCTCCCCAAAGAACGGCGAGGCTCGTTGAAAGAGGAGCGTGAACGGATACGAGTCACCCTTCAGAGCGAACTGGAACGTATGGAAAAGGAGAGCATTGGCTGACGTCGCTGCCTCCGGATTTCAAAAATCATGCGGCGGCGCACCGCCGCGCGGTGATTACCGGTCTGGAACTGCCGCTGCGCGATGATCTGGAACTGCTCCTGGAAGAACTGCGTCTGCTGCTGGCGAATCTCGACGTAGAGGTCGTTGCCGTGGCGACGCAGAAAAAAGACCGCCCCGATCCCGCGTTTCTGCTGGGCGCCGGCAAGGCGGACGAGCTGAAAATCCTGGCGCAGGCTTCGGAAGCCGATCTGGTCGTCTGCAACGACCTGCTGACGCCGATCCAATTGAGCAACATGCGGCGGAAAACCGACTGCGAGGTCTGGGACCGGGCTCTTGTGATCATGAAGATCTTCGAACGGCGCGCCGCGACGGCGGAGGCAAAACTTCAGGTTGAGCTGGCGCGGTGCCGTTACGAGATGCCCCACATTCGCGGATTGGGGAAGCAGATGTCGAACGCCGGAGCCGGAATCGGCACGCGCGGTCCCGGCGAAACGGAATTCGAACGGCATCGCCGCAAGCTGCAGGCCCGCATCGTCGAAGCTTCCCGCAAACTGGAAGAGATGAAAAAGCGCCGCCAGGGACAGCGAAAGCAGCGCCGCCGCAGCGGCGTCCCCACGGTGGCTCTGGTAGGCTACACGAACAGCGGCAAGACCACGCTGCTGAAGCGTCTCAGCGGCGACAAAAAACTTTATGCCGCCGATCAGCTCTTCGCGACGCTGGACACGACGGTCCGTTCGGTTCGTCTGCCGTCGGGGAGGAACATCCTCATGGCCGATACCGTGGGATTCATCCGCGAACTTCCGCCGGAACTGATCGCGGCCTTTCGGACGACCCTCGAAGAAGCCTGTCAGGCGGATATGCTCCTCGTGGTGCTCGACGCCAACGATCCCGATCTGACGGCGACGTACGACGTGATCCAGCAGACTCTTGACGAGATCGGCGCGGCGACGCTCCCAAGGGCCATAGTGCTGAACAAGATCGATCGTTCGGGGCTCTTCCGGGTCGAACGGATCAGGGCGCAGCTGAGGCGCGACGGATTGCCGGTATGCGCCTTGAGCGCGCTGACAGGCGAAGGCGTCGAAAGTCTGTGGGAAGTCTTCGACTGGCTTGCCGTGCGCCGCAGCTGAGGAAAGGAGAAAAGCAATGCTTTACAGCATGACAGGTTTTCATCGCGCCAAGAAAGACTCTCCATGGGGAACCCTGACCGTGGAACTTTCCAGCGTCAATTCCCGCTATCTGGAGATCGCTGTGCGCACCGACCGGGAACTCTCGAGTTTTGAGCCGCTGATCCAAAACGACCTGCGCGGCCGTCTGGCGCGTGGCAAAGTCGTGGCGCGCGCCGAGATGAGATGGGCGTCGGCGCTGATGCGCGAACGCCTGAACGGCGACGTCCTGCGGGACTATTATCGGGAGATTCAGGAACTGCAGGGCGAACTCGGCGGCCCGGTGCCTGCGGTGACGAGTCTGCTCTGTCTGCCCGGCGTCACCGAGACCTCTTCCCTGATGGACAGAACTTCCGGCGAAGTCCAGACGGCGTTGTTCGAACTGTTGAACCAGTGTGCGGACGGCCTGATAAAAATGCGCGCGGTCGAAGGCGAAGCGCTTGAGCGCGATATCATGCAGAATCTCGAAGAGTACGACCGCCTTCTGGGGAAAATCGACGCGCGATGGCAGAGCATCTCGCCGCAGTTTTTCGACGACTATCGCGCCAAAATCACGAAAACGATCGCGCAGCTCGGTTATGAGGCCGATCCCGCGCGCCTTGCCCAGGAACTCGTGATTCTGTCGGATAAGTGGGACATCTCCGAGGAACTGACCCGTTCGTCCAGCCATACGTCCCAGTTCCGCACGCTTTTGAAAACCGGCGGTCCGGTGGGGCGCAAGCTGGATTTTCTGGTGCAGGAGATGAACCGGGAAATCAATACGATGGGTTCTAAATCGGCCAGCACCGAGCTTCGCTGGCTTGTGGTGGACGGCAAAACGCTGCTCGAACGTATCCGCGAGCAGATCCAGAACGTGGAGTAGGCCATGGCGCGAACGCTTGTGCATGTCGGCTTCGGCAATATGATCGTGGCCGAACGGATCGTGGCGATCATTCAGCCCGCGTCTTCTCCCGTCAAGAGGCTCAAGGAAGAGGCGCGCGCGGCCGGCCGCCTGATCGACGCCACGAAAGGACGCAAGACCCGGGCGATCATCGTGACGGACAGCAATCACGTCCTGCTTTCGGCCATTCAGCCGGAAACCATCGTCAACCGCATTTCGGAAGGGGACAGCGCCGATGACGAAGAATAGAAAGGGAACGCTGTTTGTCCTTTCCGGCCCCAGCGGCGCGGGGAAAGGTACGATCCGCGCCAGGGTTTTCGAGGCGCTCGACGGGTTGAGCTATTCCGTTTCCTGCACCACCCGCGCTCCGCGCGAGGGCGAACGGGATGGCGTAGATTATCGTTTCATCACGCCGGAGGACTTTGCGGCGCGTATCGCGGCGGGAGATTTCCTTGAATGGGCCGATGTGCATCGTCACCGCTACGGGACTCTGAAAAGCGATGTGGAAAAGGTTTTGAACGAAGGCAAGGACATGTTTCTGGAGATCGATGTGCAGGGGGCGCTTCAAGTCAAGAAAAAGATGCCCGAAGCCGTGACTCTTTTCGTTGTGCCGCCGTCCATCGAAGTCCTTGAAGAGCGTCTCAGAGGTCGGCGTTCCGAAGGCGAAGCCGAACTGCGGCTTCGCCTTCGGAACGCCGTCGAAGAAATGAAACAGCGGGACCTCTATGATTTTGTGGTGGTCAATGATTCCCTGGACGAAGCGGTGAAGCGCGTGTGCCGTTTCGTGGAGCAGCGCCGTCAGGCTCTTTGAGGAGAGGTAGAATGAATTTTCATAATCTGGATAAGATAATGGACAACGTGAACGTGCACAACAAGTACCTTCTCACGGCGATCATCGCGCAGAGGGCGCGTCAGATCAGCGAAGTGAAAGGAGTCAACGGGATACTCGAGAAGCACCCCGGCGAAAAAGCCATCTCTTTGGCGTTGTGCGACATGGAAGATGGAAACGTCAGCGTGCAGCTGCAGACCGAAACGATTCCCGACGCCATCGAGAACGAGCTGGAATCGGAAGCGGCGTTCGAAGAGGAACAGAAGAAGCTGGAACGCGCCGCGGAGAAAAAAAGTTCCGGATCTGCGGACAGCCGTCGGAAATAAAAGCGTTCTCGGGCTCGGAGCATGTTTCAACTGCAGGTTCTGATTCCCGGGCCGTGGTGGCATGAGCTGACGTATCAGACGGAGGGGGACGTGCCTGCCGGCGCGCGCGTGCTTGTTCCGATGGGGCGGGGCGTCCGCG
The DNA here is from genome assembly GCF_000177335.1 of Pyramidobacter piscolens W5455. Lineage (NCBI taxonomy): Bacteria > Thermotogati > Synergistota > Synergistia > Synergistales > Dethiosulfovibrionaceae > Pyramidobacter > Pyramidobacter piscolens. The sequence continues at coordinate 15,826 of NZ_ADFP01000009.1, read as the reverse complement.
TCGGGCTCGCGGCGGGAAGGGCGGACAACGCGGCGGCGCTCCGGCTGAAAACCGTTCTGCGGGTTCTCGACGCGCAGCCTGTGCTGAACCGTCCGTATCTGCAGGCCGTAAACGAAATTGCCCGGGCCTTTCTGTGTTCTCAGGCGGAAATCTTAAGGCTGCTGCTACCGGCATCTTTCTGGCGGGGCGACCCTTTCGCGCCGTACGGAGAAAGCGAAAAAATCCCGTTTTCGTCCGAATTTTGTTATCGCTACGACGATGAAGAACGCTGGCGGCTCTATCGCGAAAAGATCTACGTCTGTCGTCGCGGCGCGCTGGCGCTCTTTCCGGAACGAGAGCAGGCGCAAAGATTTTACAAAAGTTTGGTCGGCGCGATCCCAAAGGAGCGCCTGATCCTGTGGCCGGCGTCGGGCGCTCAGGCGGCGACGAAGAACTGGCGCCTGGCCCTGTCCCGCGACGACGCTGTGATCGTCGGCGGCCCGGGGGCGGCGGCTGCGCCGTTTGCCGCGCCGGGACTGTTCATCATCGACGAAGAGGCGAACCCATCCTGGCGCAGTCAAAAACATCCGCCGTTCTCGCTGAGGAGTTTTGCCGCGGCCCGCGCTCGCGTTTCCGGCGGTTGTCTTGTCGTGGGAGGGCGGATCCCGTCGTCGCGGGTGTTCAAAAACTTTCACCCGGCCGAGCGGAAAACGGCGGCGCGGTCTGTCGTGCGCATTCTTGACCTTCACGGCGCTTCGCTTCTTCCGTTCAGGGGCATGCAGTTCCCGCTGCCCCTTTCCGATGTGCTTGTGACGGAAACGCTGCGGCATGCGGCTGACAAGCGCATCGTTTTTTGGCTTTTGGACCGGCGCGGCGTGAGCGGCGAACTGCAGTGCGCCGATTGCGGCCAGGCGGTGCGGTGCCCGCGCTGCGGCGCCGCCATGGCTTTTGAACGGAACGAGATGCGCTGCCCTCTTTGCGGCGCCAGAGCGAGCGTGCCCGAAGTCTGCCCGCAGTGCGGCGGGCGGATGTTTCAGGGGACCGCGCCCGGTCTGGAAGCGCTTCAGCCGCTGGCGCAGAATCTTTTGGGCGCCAGCCCCGTGCGCCTCTGGCACGCAGGGAATCCTGCGAACCTGACCGACGGGCGTCGCCGGCTTGCCGAACTGAAGCAAGAAGGCGGGCTCCTGCTCGGCTCGCGGCGGGCCTTGAGCCTGCTTGACGGGCTACATCCCGCTTTGATCGGCTGGCTGGACGCGGACGCCGAGGCTCGCCAGCCCGATTACGCGTCGCGTTTTTCCGCGTTTTCCATGTTCGAGGAATCCCTCTGGCGGGGGCAGGGGGCGCGCACGGTCCTGTTTCAAACGCGCCGCCCCGGGCAGTTGGTTCTCAAATCTCTTCAGGCCGGCTGGAGCTATTTCTGGCGGGAGGAATTGGCGGAAAGAAGCGCTTTCTCTTTTCCCCCCTATTCGCACATGGCCAAAATTGAGCTGCCGAAAGATTGGAAGGAGAAGGACGATTTTGTCTTCGGACTCGACGAAGCCGGTTTTACGACCATGCAGTCCGATGCGGCCGGCGCGGCGCTGACCGTTTTTACCGCGCGCATGGCGCCGTTGCGGCGCTGTCTTGAAAAATATTTCACCATCCGGAGTTCCCGCCGGGGTTTTCCCAGCGTCGAAGTTTGCTCGGACTGACGGAAGTTCCGCTTACATGAAGGAGTTATGCAATGGCAATAGTATCGATCGTCGGACGTCCCAACGTAGGGAAGTCGTCGCTGTTCAACAGAATCATCGGCGAACGCCGGGCTATCGTCGACGATATGCCGGGCGTTACGCGCGACCGTTTGTACGGCTGCGTGCAATGGAAGGATAAAAGTTTTTACGTGGTCGATACCGGCGGTCTGCTGCTGAAAGACAAAGACCCGATCATGGAGGGCATGAAGGATCAGATATTCCAGGCCATCGAAGAGAGCGACGTCGTGATTTTCATGGTCGACGGCAGCCGGGGAGTCACCTGGATGGACGAGGATGTGGCGCAGGTGCTCCGTTCTCATTCTTCGATGGTCATCCTCGCGGTCAATAAAATAGACGACTTCAGTCATGAGGACGACGTCGCCGAAGCCTACTCGCTCGGTTTCGAGAAAGTCGTCGGTGTCAGCGCGCTTCATGATCGCGGGATTGACGAGCTTCTGGACCAGGTAGTGCAGATGTTGGGCGATAAAGAAGACGAGCAGGGCCCGGAGGAAGGCGTGATCAGCGTGGCGCTCGTCGGCCGCCCCAACGTGGGGAAGTCGAGCATCCTCAACGCGCTGACGGGCAGCCAGCGGTCGCTGGTCAGCGACATCCCGGGAACGACCCGCGATTCGATCGACGCCGTGCTCGAGTATAAGGGCGAACGCTTCCGCATTGTCGATACGGCCGGTCTGCGCCGCAAAAGCCGGGTCAAAGACGACATCGAATTTTATTCGACGGTGCGGACCATGGACGCAGTCGATCAGTGCGACGTGGCCATATTCGTAATGGACGTGCGGGAACTGGCGACGGAGCAGGACCAGCGTCTGGTGGGGGAGATCCTCGCCCGCGGCAAGGGCGTCGTCCTCGTGGTCAACAAATGGGACTTGCTGCCCAACACGCCGGAGACCGGCGACGAGGTGAACGGGAAACTCCGCGAGGAGTTCCGCTTCGCGAGCCACGCGCCGGTGCTTTTCACTTCGGCCGTTTCCGGCCGCCGTCTGCATCGGCTGCTCGATCTGGTCAGCCAGGTGCACCGGCGCCGCCAATCCAGATTCAGCACGACGGTATTGAACCGTATTATCCGCGACATGCTGGCTTTCGACCGTCTGCCGACGGACGGCACGGGACGCCGGCTGCGGATCTATTACTGCACGCAGAGCGCCGCGGTGCCGCCGACGTTTATCTTCTTCGTCAACGACCCTGCGATCGTGACGAAGAGCTTTGAAAACCACCTGTCGCGGAAAATTCGCGAAGCGGGAGATTTTGACGGCGTTCCGCTGCGTCTTTTTTGGCGTTCCAGCCATGGAAATAACGAAAAGGCTTGACCGTTCAGTGACATTGCGTTTAGAATAAGGGCGCCTCGTTATGAGGCACCCTTTTCGTGCAGGCTTTTCGTATTGATAATTTAAGGAGGCAGAGAAAAATGACAAAGAACGATCTGATCAATGAAGTTGCTGCAAATGCTGGTATGAGCAAGAAGGCGGCGGGCGAAGCGATTTCCGCTACTTTTGCTGCGATCGAGAAGGCCCTGGCCAAGGGAGACAGGGTTCAGCTGGTCGGTTTCGGCACATTCGAAGTCCGCAAACGTGCCGCCCGCGTAGGACGCAATCCTCAGGATCCCAAGAAGACGATCCAGATTCCCGCCAAAAAGGTTCCTGTTTTCCGCGCCGGCAAGGGGCTCAAAGAGCAGGTCAACTAGTTCTTCGTGGTTTCGGAAACAGCGTGCATGGATTTTGCATGAGTTTTTCAAAGAAGGGCGCTCAGTGAAAACTGAGCGCCCTTCTGCGTTTATGCCCGTTCAGACGGTGCGGTGTCCGCGAGGACGGCGCTTCTGGATAGTAAATTAATGTTTGTTCATGTTTTGTTTGCAATAAAAGTGTCGTTGACGATGCCGAAATATTTGTGTAAGGTCTAAACGGCAAGTGAAATTGATTTTTTTTTGCTAAAATTTATGTATCGGAGGAGATAACAATGAAAAAGTTCGTTACGTCTCTGCTGGCTGCGGCGTTGTTTGCGGGGGCCGTGTCCGCCATGGCGGCGGAGCCGGCGAAGTTTCACATCGGCGTCTGCACGGGCACGGTTTCTCAGACCGAGGACGATCTTCGCGGCGCGGAAGAGCTGATCAAACGTTACGGCGACGTCGCCGACGGCGGCATGATCAAGCACATCACCTACCCCGACAACTTCATGACCGAGCAGGAAACGACGATTTCCCAGATCGCTTCGTTCGCCGACGATCCGCTGATGAAGGCCGTCATCGTCAACCAGGCTATCCCCGGCACGACCGAGGCGTTTCGCCGTATTCGCGAGACGCGCCCCGACATCCTGCTGTTTGCCGGGCAGAACCACGAGGATCCCGGCGTCATCTCTCCCACGTCCGACCTTGTCACTCACGCCGGAGATCTCGCCCGCGGCTATCTGATCATCCTCGCCGCCCACAAGCTGGGCTGCACCGATTTCGTCCATATCTCCTTCCCGCGCCACATGAGCTATGAGCTTCTCTCCCGTCGCGCCAAGATCATGGAGGCCGCCTGCAACGATCTGGGCATGAAATACCATTTCGAAACGGCTCCCGATCCCACCAGCGACGTCGGCGTGGCCGGCGCGCAGCAGTTCATCCTCGAGAAAGTTCCGCATTGGATCGAGAAGTACGGCCCGATGGCGGCTTTTTTCTGCACCAACGACGCGCACACCGAACCCCTGCTGAAGAGAATCGCCGAGGGGAAAGGCGGCTATTTCATCGAAGCGGACATGCCTTCGCCGCTGATGGGCTACCCCGGCGCGCTGGGCGTCGAACTTTCCGACGTGGCGGGCGATTTCCCCGCGATCCTCAAGCGAGTCGAGGACGCCGTGATCAAGGCGGGCGGTTCCGGACGCATGGGCACCTGGGCTTACTCTTACGGATTCACCAACACCTTGGCGCTGGGCGAGTACGCCAAGAGTTGCATCGAAAAGGACGTCACGCCGAAAAACTTCCGCCGCAACTTCAAGATGGACGCTCTTCTGAAAACTTTCGACGCGGAAACTCCCGGCGCAAGCTGGAACGGGACGATCTACAAGGACGCGAGCACGGGCCTCGAGCTGAAGAACAACATCCTCGTCTATCAGGATACCTACATCTTTGGCAAGGGCTACCTCAACATGACCGGCGAGGTCATTCCCGAAAAATATCTCGACATGAAATAAATATTTGCCGATGTTTGAGGGGCGGAGAAGCGTGCTTCTTCGCCCTTTTTTTTGCAAAAAATAGGGCCTTGAACGGGCGTCCGGCGTTCTTGCCGCGTATGGGACACGGCGGAATCTTTCTTTTGTTTTCATTGCATTAAATTTGAAATGACTGTTATCTTTAATAGAGCTGTGTATTTATTATCTTAATATATTTGACAAAAAGTCTTGGATAAGTCGACGTAAGCTTTTATCTCTGGGAGAGATGCGATGCGCATATCTGACCGTGTTACACAGTCATAAATTTTTAGCAGTAAATTCAACGTTTAGTTTTCGTTTTTTTACAACTGACTCGTGATTGACGGTATTTCCTTCCTCGTGTAAACTTTTCCTATGCAAGTAAGAAAAGGCGAATTTCTTCTTGCTAAAATTTATATATGTGGAGGGGATAAGTAATGAAAAAGTTTGTTGTTGGTCTGCTGACCGCGGCGTTGTTTGCGGGGGCCGTGTCCGCCATGGCGGCGGAGCCGGCGAAGTTTCACATCGGCGTCTGCACGGGCACGGTTTCTCAGTCCGAGGACGATCTTCGCGGCGCGGAAGAGCTGATCAAACGTTACGGCGACGTCGCCAACGGCGGCATGATCAAGCACATCACCTACCCCGACAACTTCATGACCGAGCAGGAAACGACGATCTCCCAGATCGCTTCGTTCGCCGACGATCCGCTGATGAAGGCCGTCATCGTCAACCAGGCTATCCCCGGCACGACCGAGGCGTTCCGCCGTATTCGCGAAGCCCGGCCCGACATCCTGCTGTTTGCCGGCGAGAACCACGAGGATCCCGGCGTCATCGCCCCTTCCGGGGATCTTATCATTCACTCCGACAGCATCGCCCGCGGCTATCTGATCATCCTCGCCGCCCACAAGCTGGGCTGCACCGACTTCGTCCATATCTCCTTCCCCCGTCACATGAGCTATGAGCTTATGTCTCGTCGCGCCAAGATCATGGAAGCCACCTGCAACGATCTGGGGATGAAGTATCACTTCGAGAGCGCTCCCGATCCCACCAGCGACGTCGGCGTGGCCGGCGCGCAGCAGTTCATCCTCGAGCACGTTCCGCAGTGGCTTGACAAGTATGGCCCCAACACCGCTTTCTTCTGCACCAACGACGCCGAAACCGAGCCTCTGCTGAAGAGGATCGCCGAGAGCAAGGGCTTCTTCATCGAAGCCGATCTTCCTTCGCCGCTGATGGGCTATCCCGGCGCTCTGGGCGTCGAGCTTTCCGACGTGGCGGGCGATTTCCCCGCGATCTTGAAGAGAGTGGAAGACGCCGTTGTCGCCAAGGGTGGCGCCGGACGCATGGGCACGTGGGCGTATTCCTACGGCTTCACGACCACTTTCGCGCTGGGCGAGTACGCCAAGAGCTGCATCGAGAAGGACGTTTCCCCGAAGAATTTCCGTCGTCATTTCAAGCGCGAGGACCTTCTCGCCGCTTATAACGGCGCTACGCCGGGCGCAAAGTGGAACGGCACCGTTTACATGGACGCCAACACGGGCCTCGAGCTGAAGAACAACATCCTCGTCTATCAGGATACCTACATCTTTGGCAAGGGCTACCTCAACATGACCGACGAAGTCGTTCCTGAAAAATATCTGCAGCTGAAATAGCGAAACAGGTTTTATGCGGCAAAAACGGAGCGGGGGAGTAATTTCGACCTCCCCCCGCTCCATTTTTTAAGCGTTCGCGGCGAGATGCGGCCTGAAATTCCGAAAACATACGGCAGCGCTCGCTGTTTTGAAAGTGGAACATACTCTGGCGTTGATGAAAATGGCGTCAGAAGAATGCAATAGATCAAATTCTGACCGCTGAAGCGGCGTTTTATCCAGTAAAGGAGGTACTCGTCCATGGGAGGAGAACCTTTGCTTCGTGTGGAACAAATAGGCAAAGCCTATTTCGGGAATCGAGTTCTTAAGAATATTTCATTCAGCCTGGGCAAGGGACGGATCCTTGGTCTGGTGGGGGAGAACGGCGCGGGGAAGTCGACGCTGATGAACATTCTGTTCGGCATGAATGTGATCGCCGAGACGGGAGGCTACGAGGGCAAATTCTACATCAGCGGCAAGGAAGCCGATTTCCACAGCCCGAACGATGCGCTGGAAGCCGGCATCGGCATGGTCCATCAGGAATTTTCGCTGATTCCCGGCTTTTCGGTCACGGAGAATATCGTTCTCAATCGCGAGTCGCTCGTTTACAACCCTCTGGTCGAAGCTTTCGGCGAACGTCTGAAGACGCTGGATCGCGCCGACATGAAGCTTCGCGCCGAAGAGGCGATCAAAAAGCTGAATTTCTCGCTCGACGGCGAGACGCTTATTTCCGAGCTTCCCGTCGGGCATAAAGAGTTCACGGAAATTGCCCGCGAGATCGACAAGAGCAAAACGCAGCTTCTGGTTCTCGACGAGCCGACGGCCGTTCTCACCGAGAGCGAAGCGGAGATTCTGCTCGATTCGATGCGTCGGCTGGCCAAAAACGGCATCGCCATCATCTTCATCTCGCACCGCCTGCGCGAGGTCATGGAAGTCTGCGACGACATCGTCGTTCTGCGCGACGGAGAAGTGGTGCTGACGACGGAGCCGTCGAAAACGACCGTGCGCGAGATCGCCAGCAGCATGGTGGGACGCAACATCGAAAAGGCGGCCCAGGGCGACGCGGAAGAGCGCAAGTTTGGGCGGGAGATCCTGAAGGTTCGCAATCTGTGGGTCGATATGCCCGGCGAAACGGTGCGCGACGTCAATCTCGACATCAAGGAAGGCGAGATCTTCGGCATCGGCGGTCTGGCCGGACAGGGCAAGCTTGGCATCTCGAACGGCATTATGGGGCTTTATGCGTCCGGAGGGGCGGTGGAATTCGACAGCAAGGCCGTACAGTTGAACGACCCGACCTCGCCCTTGTCGATGGGAATTTCCTCGGTTTCCGAGGATCGCCGCGGCGTCGGGTTGCTGCTCGACGAATCGATCGCTTGGAATATCATCTTTACGTCATTGCAGAATCAGAAACGTTTTCTCAAACCGTCGTGCGGCGGTTTGGTCAAGGTCCGCGACGACAACGCCATTTTGGAATGCGCCAGAAAGTACATTCAGGAGCTGGAGATCAAGTGCGTCAGCCCGAAACAGCGTGTGCGCGAGCTCTCCGGCGGAAATCAGCAGAAGATCTGCCTGGCCAAAGCTTTCGAGACGCATCCCCGACTGCTTTTCGTTTCGGAACCGACGCGCGGCATCGACGTCGGCGCGAAAAAAGTCGTGCTCGATACGTTGAAGAAGTACAACCGCGAACTCGGCATGACCATCGTGATGATCTCTTCCGAACTGGAAGAGCTGCGTTCGATCTGTGACCGCATCGCGATTATCGACAAGGGAACGGTCGTCGGCATCAAGCCCGCTTCCGCTTCTTCGGAGGAGTTTGGCTATCTGATGCTCGGTACCAGCGAGGAGGCTGCGAATCAATGAAAGACATCAAGAATTTTATTGAGGACGTTGGCTGGCCGCGAATCCTCATCGCTTTGTTCCTGATCTCGTTATTTGTGCTCGCTCCATTCGTCGGCGTCCGTCTTGACGCGTCGATCAACGACACGCTGGTGCGTTTCGGCATGAACGGCGTCATGGTGCTGGCCATGGTGCCGATGGTCCAGTCGGGCTGCGGCCTCAATTTCGGTCTGCCTCTCGGCATCATCGCCGGGCTGCTTGGCGCCGTGACGAGCGTCGAACTCGAAGTCACCGGACTGCCGGGCATCCTCACCGCCATGCTGATCGCCACGCCTATCGCCATCGTGCTGGGATGGTGCTACGGACTTCTGCTCAACAAGGTCAAAGGCAGCGAGATGATGATCGCCACCTACGTCGGTTTTTCGTCCGTCGCTTTGATGTGCATCATGTGGCTGGTATTGCCTTACAAGAGCCCGAACATGGTCTGGGGCTACGCCGGCAAGGGGCTGCGCACGACCATTTCCATCGAAGCTTTCTGGCAGAACGCCATCAGCAGCATCGGCGCGTTTCGCATCAACGAGTTCCTGGCGTTCCCCACGGGAATGTTCCTTTTCTTCCTGCTGCTGTGCTGCTTGATGTCCCTTTTCATGCGGACCCGCACCGGAACGGCCATGACCATCGTCGGTTCCAATCCCGATTACGCCCGCGCCAGCGGCGTGAATATCGACAAGATGCGCACGCTGTCGGTCATCCTTTCCACGTGGCTGGGCGCGATCGGCATCATCATGTACGAACAGTGCTTCGGTTTCGTTCAGCTCTACATGGGGCCTTTCTACATGGCGTTTCCGGCCGTGGCCGCGATCCTGATCGGCGGCGCGTCCGTGAAAAAAGCCAATATCGTCAACGTGATCGTGGGAACGATCCTGTTCCAGGGGATCCTGACGATGACGCCGTCGGTCATCAACAGCATGATCCAGACCGATATGTCTGAAGTCATTCGTATTATTGTGTCGAATGGCATGATTCTGTATGCTCTGACTCGTGTGACGAAGGTGAGATCCTGATGAACAATACGAATAAAATCAAAATGTTCCTTATCAGGAACGCGGTGCCCATTGTCTTTCTCGTCGTGAGCGCCATTGCGATTCCCATTTCCCGGTTCTCGCTCGATTATCTGGTTCAGGAGATGCTGATCCGCCTGTCGCGCAACTCGTTCCTCGTCCTCTCGCTGCTCGTCCCCATTATGGCGGGGATGGGACTGAACTTTGGCATGGTCCTGGGGGCCATGGCCGGGCAGCTCGGATTGATCTTCGTCAGCGACTGGAACGTCGTTGGCCTGAACGGCATGGTGCTCGCCGCGATTATCGCCACGCCGCTGGCGATCTTTTTCGGGTGGATCTGCGGCGTTGTCCTGAACAAAGCCCGCGGCCGCGAAATGGTCACGTCGTATATTCTGGGATTTTTCATGAACGGCGTGTACCAGCTGGCGGTTTTGTACGGTTTTGGCAGCATCGTGCCGATCACGAACACGAAACTGGTGTTGTCGAGAGGGTACGGGATCAGAAACACGATCAACCTCGACAGCATTCGCCGTTGCCTCGACGACTTGGTTCCGCTTGAGATCTTCGGAATCCAGATCCCCGTCGCGACGTTTATCGTCATTGGGCTCTTCTGCCTGTTTATCGTCTGGTTCCGCAAAACCAAGCTGGGACAGGACATGCGCGCGACCGGACAGGATATGGCCGTGGCCGATTCGGCGGGCATCCCCGTGCTTCGCACCCGCGTTATTTCCATCGTGATTTCGACGGTGCTGGCCTGCTACGGACAGATTATCTTCCTGCAAAACGTCGGCACGATGAACACCTACAACAGCCACGAACAGGCCGGCGTGTTCGCCATCGCCTCGCTGCTGGTCGGCGGCGCGAGCGTCAGCCGCGCTTCCATCTTGAACGTTTTCGTCGGCGTAATCCTGTTCCATCTGATGTTCGTCGTCTCGCCGATGGCCGGCAAATACCTGACCGGCGACGCGCAGATTGGCGAGTTTTTCCGCGTCTTTGTATCTTACGGCATCATTTCGCTGGCGCTGGTGCTTCACGCCTGGAGACGGCACGCCGATCGCGAAATCGCCCGCGCGCAGTTCCGCGGCCAGAGTGCGGACGGAGGCACGAAAAAATGAAGATGAAAAGAATCATTGTGAATCTCGCGATAATTTTTGTTTTTGCGGCGCTTGGGTGGTACTGCTACGACCATGGCAAGGCGTACGACTTCATCGTCGAGAATGTCGCCTGCCAGGATGACGGTCAGTCTGTCGAGGCTATGGAGGCCGTTCAGGTCTCCATCGATTCCGGAGAAGGAAAGATCCTTTATGCCGACGACCGCGATCAGGCCGTTGCGATCGGCAGCGGCACGCACAAAGCCAGGATCGATGTCCTCGATATGGACGACAAACCGATCGAAGGACAGAGCCGAATTTTCACTTTCAAACTTTCCCGGCTCGGCAAGAAACCTGTTCTGAACATCCCCTTGGCGTACAAGAACGGCGATCCGGCAGCGAAATAGAGGATCTGTCGAGGGATAAAGAGAACGAGGCGCGTTTTTCATAGATAAAATACTGAAGAAACTCGATTCTCTCCTTGACAGAAACTGATCTTTGAAGTAAGTTTTACAGGCTGCTGGAAAGAAATATCCGTCCAATTTCTTTTGTGCGAAGGAGTAACATAATCAATGTCCAAGAATGTCAACAGAAAGGTCACTCCCAAGGGAAAAATCGTTCGCCGTCTCGGCGCCAACGTATTTGGCAACCCCAAGTACGATAAGCTGCTTGCCAAGAAGGCCACGCCTCCCGGAGGAGCGCCTCGTCGCCGTGCGAAGCAGTCCATTTATGGACTTCAGCTTCAGGAGAAGCAGAAGATTCGTCTTGCCTATGGCGTGAGCGAGAAACAGCTTCGCGCTGTTTACGTCGCCGCCAAGAAGATGGATGGCGTTACCGGCAGCAACATGCTGATTTTGCTCGAGAGCCGCTTCGACAACGTGGTCTATCGTCTCGGCTACTGTGTCACCCGTCCTCAGGCCCGTCAGCTTGTTCGTCACGGTCATTTCCTCGTGAATGGCCGCAAGGTGGACATGCCCGGCGTGCGTCTCAATCCCGGCGATGTCGTCACCGTTCGCGAAAACAGCGCCGAGATGGTGGTTCTCAAGCAGAACCTCGAAGCGGCGGCGGCAGTTTCCAAGCCCGCGTGGCTGACTCTCGAAGGCGGCAAGGGAACGATCGTTCGTCTGCCCGAACGCGCGGATATCCCCAACATTGCCGACGAGCAGGTCGTCGTCGAGTTCTACTCCAAGTAAAAGCGCTTCGTTTTTTCAGCCCGCCCGAGAGGACGGGCTTTTTCTATTTTCCCTGCGGAAAACGAAGCGGCCCTTGTCGCGGAGAAAATCCTCGACGTCGGCTGTTTTTTCAGCTAAAATACATTTATCGTCACAGAATATTTTCACTCTCGGGAGGCTGCGATCATGACTTATAAGATAATTCTCCTGCGTCACGGCGAGAGTCAATGGAACCGGGAGAACCGTTTCACCGGGTGGACCGATGTGCCGCTGTCGGAGAAAGGGATCGAGGAAGCGCGTTCCGCCGGGCAGCTCATGAGGGAAGAAGGCTTTGTGTTCGACAAAGCCTACACATCCTGCCTCAAGCGTGCCATCAAGACGCTGTGGCTCGCCCTGGAAGAGCTCGACCAGATGTGGATCCCGGTCGTCAAAGATTGGCGTCTGAACGAACGCCATTACGGCGCTCTGCAGGGATACAACAAGGCAGAAATGGCCGAAAAAGCGGGCGAGGCGCAGGTCAAGATCTGGCGCCGCAGCTATGACGTGCCGCCGCCCCCTCTGACTCGCGACGATCCCCGCTATCCCGGCAACGACCCGCGGTACCTGAATCTGAGCCCGGCCGAACTGCCTCTGAGCGAATGTCTGAAGGACACCGTCGCCCGCGTTCTGCCCTATTGGAACGAGGTGATCTGCCCGGAGATCGCGGCCGGGCGGCGGCTGATCGTCGCGGCGCACGGCAACAGCCTCAGGGCGCTGATCAAATATCTGGACGGCGTCGGCGACGAGGAGATCGTCGGGCTTAACATTCCCACGGGGATCCCGCTGCTTTACGAACTGGACGAAAATCTGCGCCCCGTTTCGCATCGTTACCTCGGCGATCCCGAAGCCGCGAAGGTCGCGGCGGAAGCCGTCGCCAACCAGGCCCGAAGACAGTGAACTGGCGGCGCACAAGGACCGGAGGCAGTTTCCGGTCCTTTTTTACGGCGCGCGCCGCGTGAAGCGGCCTTTTCATCGCGGCCGCGCAAAGAGAGGGGAATTCATGCAGAATTTTTACTGGTACTTGATTTGCGCTCTCAGGGCGATTTTTTGCCGGCTGCCGCACAAAACGGCGGTCCGGTTGGGAGACGTGTTGGGAAGAGTCATGTGGCTGGTCTGCAAAAGCAGAGTCGACAAGGCGGAGGCGCGCTGCGTGCGCGCGCTGGGCATCGGCGTCACGCCGGCGCGTCGGATCGTCCTCGCTTCTTACCGCAATATCGGCCGGGCCGTGGCGGAAACCCTGCGCCTTCCCAAGATCGCGGCGACCGTCGAACGATACGTCGCTTTGCAGGGCGAAGAAAACCTTCGGCAGGCACTCGCCCGCGGGCGCGGAGTCATCCTCCTGCTGGGGCATCTCGACAACTGGGAGATCGCCAACATCTGCGCGTCGAAGAAATACCCGCTCAACGTCGTCGCGGCCAATCAGCGCGACCAGCGCATCACCGGCCTGCTCATGAAGCTTCGTTCGCTGGCCGGTTCGCGGAACGTGCAGAAAGGGCAGGGGCTGAAAGGGGCGATCCGCTGCCTGCGAAACGGCGAAGTCCTGTGCGTTCTTCACGATCAGGACGCCAAGGATCAGGGGATTGTCGTCCCCTTCCTGGGGCTGCCGGCCAGCACGCCGACCGGCGTGGCCAAATTGGCCGCGAAGTTCGGCGCGGCCGTGGTGCCGACGCATATCGTACGTGAGCCCGACGGCTTTACCCACCGGGTGATTTTCGAGCCGGCCCTCGCCGATCCCGCCGGAGTGGCGTTCGGCGAAAACGAAGAAAGCTGTCTGAAAATATGCAACGACCGCATCAGCTCCTGGATCCGCGAACATCCCGGACAGTGGCTGTTGTGGCTCTATCCTCGCTGGGCCAGCACGGTGCCGGGGGATCGCTGAAATGTATTTGGGCATTGATCCGGGGCGGCAGAAGTTCGGCTGGGCGCTGGCCGGCGGCGAGGGGAAACTCGTGGCGTCGGGGATCGTCCCGGCGGAAAAGCTTGAGGATTTTGCCCTGAAAGCCGCTCGCTCCTGTAAAGATTGCGAAGAATGGCGGCTCGAAGGGGAACTGCCCGAAGACGGCAAGATCGCCAAAGTCTTCTGCGGCGACGGCACCGGACACGCGCGCTTTGTGCAGGCGCTGGCGCGCCGGTTTGCAGTCGAACTCGTCGGGGAACTGAACACGACTTTGGAAGCGCGCCGTCTGTATTGGGACATGCATCCGCCGCGGGGGCTGAAACGGTTTGTGCCGCTCTCGCTGCTGGTGCCGCCGCGCTGCGTTGACGACCTGGCGGCGTTCTGCATCCTGCGCCGGGCGCTTGCCGCCGACGCCGACTGAATAAACGGAGGATTTAGATTGAATAAGGACAACAGAGGCATCCGCGTTTTTCTGGAAGAGTTCGTTTTGTGTTATGCCGTGATCAAATGGACGGCGTTGGCCGTGCTGTCGGGGCTTGTCGTCGGCGGCGCGGTCAGCCTGTTCATGAAGCTGCTCGAATTCTCCATCGGAGAGGCGGGAAAGCTGACCGGAATCTGGCATTACGCGATCCTGCCGCTGGGTCTGGCCGCCAGCACCCTGATGGTTCATTATCTGGCGCCCGACGCCAGCGGACACGGCACCGAAAAAGTCGTCGAGGCCGTTCACGAGCGGGCCGGGCAGATCGACGTCAAGGTCGTGCCGGTGAAAATGATCACCACCATCGTTACCGTCGCCGCCGGAGGATCGGCGGGCAAGGAAGGCCCGGCCACGCAGATCGCCGCCGGGCTGACTTCGACGCTGGCCAGACTGCTGAAGTTCAACGATCTGGATAAAAAGAAACTGGTCGTCTGCGGCGTTTCCGCCGGTTTTGCCGCCGTTTTCGGCACGCCGGTGGCGGGCGCGGTCTTCGCGCTCGAAGTCCTGTACATCGGCCAGATCTTTTACGACGTGCTTTTCGCCTCGTTCCTGAGCGGCGTCGTCGCCTGGCGCACGGCGCTGTCGCTGGGGCTGGAATATTCGTTCTTTCCCGTGGCGGAACATTTGCCGCTTTTTTCCCCGCAAAGCTTCCTCTGGACTCTGGCCGCAGGCGCCTTCTTCGGTCTCGTTTCGCTGTGCTTCATCGAAATCATGAACTTCTCCGAAAAATGGTTCCATGACCTGAAGGCGCCGCTCGTCGCCAAAGCGCTGCTCGGGGCCGCCCTGATCCTGATGTTGACTTATTTTGTCGGCGACTCCTATTTCGGACTCAGCGAGGCGGGCATGTTTTCCGTGCTTCATGGCGGCCGCGTCTCCCCGTGGGCGTGGCTCTGGAAAATCCTCATGACCGTGCTGACGTTGTCCTGCGGCGGCAGCGGCGGCGTCGTGACGCCGATCTTCTTTATCGGCGCCGCCGCCGGTTCGGCGTTTGCTCAGTTTTTCAGCCTCAATCCCATTACCTACGCTTCCTGGGGCTTGGTCGGCGTTCTTGCGGGCAGCGCCAACGCGCCGCTCGCATCGACGATCATGGCGGTCGAGCTGCTGGGCGGCCAAGCCGCTCCGTTTGCCGCGGTCGTCAGCGTCACATCGTTCATGATCGTCGGACATCGCAGCGTTTACCCCAGCCAGCTCCTGCAGCGTTCCAAATCCTCTCTGCTCGACGTTCCCGAAAAGGGACGGCGCATCGATCAGGACCTCACCGTCCCCGTGCCGGAGCGCTCGCCCGTGCTGGGGCATCTGTCTTTGCGCATGAAACGCAAAAAATAAGGCGGCGTACGGCGGCTGTTCTGTCGATGCTGTTTTTCAATTAATACTTTTTCTTGATTAAAAAACGAAAAAGCGCGGCGAGGGAGATTCACAAAACAGGCTGTGCAAATCGCGTCGCAGTTGGGATAGCCCTGAGCGACTGAACTTCCTCGCCGCGCCCAGCGCACTATGTTAATACTTTCCATCAAGAGCCAGTGTAAACGGCGAATTGGTGATATGGAATGAATCTGTACGTTTCTGCCTTTTGAAATGACAGAAAAATTTGTGACGTTGGAATTCCCATGGACAGGATTTTGTGAAAAAAAGCAGTCGGAGTGCTGAATTCTCTGGCCGATTTTATGATGTTGCATAGGAGGCTGTATGCTTCTGTGAATAAGATTTACAAGGTTATCTGGAGCGGGGGAAGGCG
>NZ_ADFP01000008.1 GCF_000177335.1 Pyramidobacter piscolens W5455 | reverse complement strand
TCGTCAGCTTCTGCGGCATACCCGGCTTGGGGCGCGGCTTCTTCACGCCTTTCGGTTTGTTTCCCATAGCCTCACCTCCCCGTTTATGTAAAAAATCAAACTGATGTAATGCATTTATCCACACTTCCGCACAGCGAGCCTTCCGCGAGGGGAAGAACACTCAGGCGGCACTTCCCGGATCAGCCGCATAGCGTCCGCTCGATCGTTCGCCACGCCCCGCAGCACCTCCGTTTCGCGGCCTCTCTCGTCTCTGTATACGACGGCAAACTCGGAGAGGCCCGTTTCTACGGCCTGCCAGCTTCTTACGTTAAAGACGCCGGGATCATGATCGAAGGCCCAGCGGTACGATACAAGCCCCCGCTCCGCCGCGGCTTTGTCCAGTGCGCCAAGGCGGTCTCGTGCCGCGCCGTGCCAGATGACCGTCTCTCTATCTCTCACTGCGAAATAGCTCACCCTGAACGCCTCCGTTCTCATTCTCTACGCCCTTGCGGCGCTGGATCGTGCTAACGATCATATCTGCCAGCTCCGGCTTCTTCATCTGCGCCCAGTCGGAGTAGAAGCAGAGCCACGAGCGGGAAGCGTAGCCGTTCTGCTTGTCGTACTCGCTCTGCATGGCCGAAGGCCGGCAATGCCGCCCGTGCGTCCAGTTTCCGCCCTGGATCTCCAAAGCGACGCGCACGCGCGGCCATGCGACGTCACTTCGCCAGAGCCGGTCAGGCCGGGCGAAGCGGTACTCGAAGAAGTATTCCTCGCCCGTCCGGCGGCTGATCTCCTCCGCAACAGTCAGCTTGAGGGCGTCGCGCTGCTGCTCAGTCATCCGTCTCACCCTCCAGCCATAGGTCGGGCGGTGAAATCGTCACACGATCCCTGCAAAAGTTTGCCCGCTCTCCGAACTGATCCAGCAACGCCTGGCGAACAACTTCGGGCGGGCATCCCGCCTTTTCCGCGAGGGAAGAAATAAGGGCGGAAAATTTTTGCAGGACAAGTCCCGTTTTTTCGTATTCACTCAAAAAAACATTGTTTTCCTGCAACGCCTGCAACGCTGCAACGGTTTTGGCCTCGTCCATTGATATTACTGAATTTGTGGTCGTTGCAAGCTCCGTTGCAAGACCGTTACAATGCAACGCTACCCCGTTTTCAAGCCCCGTTGCGTCCGTTGCAAGCGTTGCAGGCGTTGCAGAAAAAACACTATTCTTATCTCTAAAAGAAAAAGATATAGATAAATTATTATTATCTTCTTCTTTTATAGGGGGGCCTTTTTTCTCTTCGCAGTACAGGCGGTCTTCCCCTACAAGGTAGTACCTGCCGTCGCTGAACCGCTGGAGCTGCCCCGCATCCTTGAGACGCTTCAGAGCGCTTCTGAGGGTACTCTCGCCCACGTCTGCCGCTTCCGCGATCTGCTTGGGCGACAACGGCGCGCCGCTTTCTTCCAGAGCGTCGAAGATGGCCCTCGCTGTGCCGGTTTCTTTTTCGCGGCGTTCTTTGTAGATCTCCTCCGGCGTGGAGAGACGCCAGCCCGCGGGCTTCGTCCAACGGATAGGGATATCGTCGGTACAGTCCAGATCTCGCCCCGTCCGCTCGATCGTAGCCGTTTCGTTCTGCCCTTCACGCTTCAGGGCGAGGATCGCATCCGCGGCACTCGGCAAGCCCATGGAACCGGACAACCCTTCCAGCATCTCGCCGTTTGCCGCGCCGCCCTTTTTCAGGTGGTGAACGAGAAGGATTGGCGTATCCGTCATGTCGGCCAGCGCTTTCAGCGGCCCCACAGCCTTGTAGTCGGCCTCATAGGCGTTCAGCGCCTTATCCGTGCCCGTTGGCTTCACCTTGTTCCAGACGTCGATAACTACGAGCGAAGGCTTGTTTTCAACGATCCATTCCAGCAGTAACTCAAGCCCTCCGGCGTCGAGGCGTGGGAAAGTTGTTGTGAAGCTCATGACAGAGGGGACGCCACCCGTAGGGTAGAGCAGTTGGAGCCGCTCTTTCAAACGTGCTTGAGTGTCTTCCAGGGCCGCATAGAGCACAGCCCCCTGCATCGTTTTCATGCCAAGGAAGGGCTTTCCAGCCGCGACCGCCGCGCCCATTTGCAGAACGAGCCAACTCTTGCCCTTCTTGGCGATCGAGGCGAGCACGGTCAGCCCCGAAGGGACAAGTCCTTCGACCGCCCACTTCTTGGCTTCGAATCTTGTAGCCATGAGCGCGGCCGCGCTGATAAACTCTGGTTTGTTCCGCGTCGCTTCCGAAGACTGCATCTTGCGCAGCATCCGCGACAGCTTCAGGCGCTTCTCAAACTCCGTGCGGGCGGCCTCGAAGCCCCTGGCGAGAACAGCGTCGTTCCAGTCGATGTTATTCTCCCCTTGGGGAATGGCTTTCAGGGCGTCGGGAATGGCGGGGCGCAGGACGCCATCCTTATGCCCCCGTCCACGCTCCTTCGCCTCGCCCAGCCGCACGGCATTGTAGGCGTCTTCTCCAGCTTCGCCAGCGTCGGTGGCGATGACGATCTCCCTGCCCGGGAACCTCGAAGAGAAAGCCGCCGCCACGACTGGCACGTTGCCCGCCCCGAAACAGCAGATTGTGCGCGCAGAGTCGCCGACAAAGCGCTTTACCGTTGCCGCAGTGGCCATGCCCTCGCAGAAGACGATCGGAGCGTCCTTTTTGGAGCATGCCCCGGCTTCCCAGTACCCGGCCTCTTTAACGCCAAGGTCGCGCTTGCCCCATTTGCCGTCAGTCTTGAAGCAGTCGATCATTTCCACGCCGACAAGCTGATTCGTTTTCGCGTCCCTCACGGGAACGACCAGCTGCCCGCGGCGGGGGATCTTCTGGTACGGCTTCGGTACATCGGGGCCGCTAAAGGAAAGTACCCGCAGATCAAGGCCCGTTGCATCGATTTGCTTGGCCTTCAGGTATTCATGGCTCTGCACGTCTTTCTCCGTCGCCATCTCCCACACGGCACGGGCCGCCTCGATCTTTTCCCCCTCCGCCGCTGCGGCTTTGGCGTCCTGTTCTTTCCTCGAGGAAGAAGCCCCGCCGCCCGCGTATTCCGGCGCGGGAACGCCCAGACGGCCGGCAAGTTCTGTCAGCGTGCCGCCTTCGTTGGTACCCAGATCGTGCCAGCAACCTTTTTCAAGGCTAACCGTAAAGGAAGGATTGTGCTCTTTCCGCAGCGGCGAGCACATGAGCAGCTCGTCGTCGCTTCTCCTTAGCTTCCCGACGCGAGGCCCGACGTGTTTCTCGAACCATGATTCATTCATGTCTCTCTGTCTATCGTTCATTGCCCGCCGCCTCCTTCCTCGCGCCGATCAGCATGTACCTGGCCAGCTTCCAGTCCTCGTGCTTCACGGTCAGGATCGGCCAGCCCGCTTTCCGTAGTTCGCAGATTCGCGCGGCCAGCTCGTATACCTTGCCGCAGGAGAAGATGTGCTCGCGGTCGAACACTTCACCCTGAAGCAGAGCGGCCAGCACGATCCGGCGCTGCGTGTTCTGCATCTTGATGTTTCCTCTGTCTTTCTGCGCCGTCATGCCGCCACCTCCGCCCGTTCAGAGGGTACAAAAAATCCAGCCACCGCCAACGCGTCACTTCGCGCGGCAATGCCCGGTTTCTCGATACTTTTATTCTGTTGAGAGTCTACGCCGAAATCGACACGGGCCTCGTGGCCGGTGCCTACATGATGCGAATCAGATTGTCCGTCTCCATCGTCTGAACCGCCGCCATCGTCGCTTCCGGAATCGGAACCGGCATGGGAAGACGCGGCCACGAAAGACGAACGAGAGTTACACTGAGACCTTAACCTCGCCCTCCGGCCTCGACGTTCTACGTTATAGCACACTTTTTTTCTCCTAGCGGCACGTAAAATCCCTTTGCAGTTTGCGCGCCAAGAACTTTCTTTTCGACGCTCTTCTTGTGCATAACAAGAAACAGCATTAAATACTTTATCATATACAACATTCCATCCAGGGCACTGGTCTTTTATATACTCTAGCTCTTCGTCGTCCAGACGTGACTCCGCTTCTTCACAGAGGCCGTAAATAACATCCTCAGCAGCGCTGGAACAAATTCTTTCTATCAGCACTTTCCGCTGACGATTAGAAATCTCCATATCAAAACTAACATAACCATTGCCTTTGAGATCAAAATCCAAATTCACAGAATAATTCGCTTTTGTGTTATAATTGAAGTACAAGGTGTTCATCTCCTCCAGTCTTACGACCGTTCCCGGAATCTCGCCCGGCGAACGGTCTTTTTTTGTCCTCACGCCAGCATACGCGGCGCGCCCCTGTCGTCGGCAATCATGTCGCGCGGTACACCGATGCACGCAGATACGCCCAGCAATTCATCATTGGTCAAGTAGCGACTCCTATCCCCCTCTCAAAATTCCTGTACCGTGCCGCGTCAATGCCCGCCTGCTCTGAGACCGCCTTCACTGAAATGTCGCGCCGCATACGTTCGAACCCTGCCACTGTCAACATTTTTCACTCACCTCTCTTTCGTACTTTTATACCATATATAGAGCAATTTCGCAAGAGTTTTCCACTAAATAAGGCACTCCATAAATCTCCCTCTTTGTGGTAACATGAGTAATCATACGGATCAAGGAGGTGAGTAATGGATAGTCAGAAAAATATAATTTTTATTAAATGTAGAGACTCAAGGTGCAACACAGGAATGTTTACAACGAGAAATACACGTTCGGCTTCCCAGCAGCAACCGATTCACACGAAAAAAGCGCCGAAGCGAATACCGTGAATGATATACACGGAATGCTTCGACGCCTTGAATTTACTGAATTTGGTGGATCGTACAGGACTTGAACCTGTAACCCTCTGATTAAGAGTCAGATGCTCTGCCAGTTGAGCTAACGATCCTTATAAAATTGGGGTGGGTAAAGAGATTCGAACTCTCGACCTGAGGATCCACAATCCTCCGCTCTAACCAACTGAGCTACACCCACCATCTTGCCTTGCGAACTGCGCGGATGAAAATGGCGCGCCGGACAGGATTCGAACCCGTGGCCCACGGCTTAGAAGGCCGTTGCTCTATCCAACTGAGCTACCGGCGCACGGTAATTGGAGCGGAAAACGGGACTCGAACCCGCAACCCCCAGCTTGGAAGGCTAGTGCTCTACCAATTGAGCTATTTCCGCACAAACCTCATCCACTGGTCGGGGTGAAAGGATTCGAACCTTCGACCCCCTGCTCCCAAAGCAGGTGCGCTAACCAGACTGCGCTACACCCCGAATTGAGAGAATATGGTGGAGCTGAAGGGATTCGAACCCTCGACCTATTCGTTGCGAACGAATCGCGCTCCCAACTGCGCCACAGCCCCTCAGAACCAACAGGTTGCATTCTAGACTCAAAGGCTGTTCTTGTCAAGGGGGGATTTTTGAGATAC
>NZ_ADFP01000007.1 GCF_000177335.1 Pyramidobacter piscolens W5455 | reverse complement strand
GGCGCGCCCTTCACGGCGGATCGCGGCGCGCTCGCGGCGCTGGTCAAGCTCGCGCTGGAGCGAGTCTCTCAGGGCGTAGCCCGTGGGGATGTCCTTGACTGCGGCCGAGAGCAGCTTGGCCGCGAGGTCCGCCGCGTCGTCGCTGCGTTCGAGGAGCGACTCGGCCCAGGCGCGGACCTCCGGCGCGGGAACGATCTCCAGCAGCGATTCTTCGCGGCGTTCGCGCTGAATGACGCTGATCTCCTGAATGTCGGGGACTTTCAGCCATTCGACCTTCATCTCGGAGCTGCGGAGCATGAACTTGAAGCGCCCCGATTCCTGCGGCGTCAGCAGCAGCAGGTTGCTGCCTTCGTGTCCGGCGCGCCCGGTGCGCCCGGAGCGGTGCACGAAGGTCTCCATGTTGTCGGGGAGCCCCAGCTGGATCACGTGGCTGACGCCCTGCACGTCCAGCCCGCGGGCGGCCACGTTGGTGGCGACCAGAATGGGAATGCGCCCGGTGCGGAAAGATTCCAGGGCGTTGCTGCGTTCGCGCTGCGTCATGTCGCCGTTCAGCGCCAGAGCCATCAGCCCTTCCTCCTGAAGACGGCCCGCCACCTCTCCCGTATCGGTCTTGGTGTGGCAGAATATCAGGCAGAGCGCCGGCTTTTCCCACAGCAGGATGTTGACCAGCGCTTCCATGCGCTGGCGCGAAGGCACCAGATACGCGCGGTGCACGATGTCTTCGTGCTGTTCCTCTTCGTGGTTCAGCTCCAGCCGCATCGGTTCTTTGAGATAGCGCCTGCAGAGCGAAAACACCGAGTCGGGCATCGTCGCCGAGAAGAGCCAGGTCTTTTTGCGGTTCACGGCGGCTTCGAGGATCGCTTCCAGCTCGTCGCGGAAGCCCATGTCGAGCATGTTGTCGCCTTCGTCGAGAACCAGCGTTTCGATCTCGCTCAGGTCGAGCGTGCCGCGGCGGATATGATCGAGGACGCGCCCCGGCGTGCCGACGACGACCGAGGCACCGTGCCGAAGCTGGAAGATCTGGTGCTCCATGCTCATGCCGCCGACGATGCTCGCCGTGCCGACGCCTCTGATGCGGCCCAAAAATTCCGACTCGCTGGCGTTCTGCATCGCCAGTTCGCGCGTCGGCGAGAGCACCAGCAGGCGGGGCTTTTTGCTTCCGCCTTCGAGTTCGCTCAGCAGGGGCAGAAGGAAAGCCAGCGTCTTGCCGGAACCCGTGCGCGCCTGCACGACCATGTCCGTGTCCAGATTGGGCTGCGACAGCACCTGTGCCTGAACCGGCGTCGGCGTCGTAAAGCCTCGTTGATCGAGAGCGGCAAGAAAACTCTCGGGCAGATTGAAATCTCTAAAACTTGCTGCGGTCACTTCGTAATTCCTCCCAGAATCGCAAGGGATTTCCAAAGGACCGCTCCTTCTCGCTTGCAGGGCCGCCCCCGGCGTTTCATCCCCTAAATAAGACGCGGGAATCGCGTCAACGAAAATAAAGTATCCTCGTTGGCGGCTGAATTGTCAATAGCAAAATGAAAATGAACCGGCGAAGAAGGCGCTAAAATTAATAAATGGCGTCTTGAATTCTTAAATATTTTCAGGCGAGCGTTTCTCTTGCGCCGACATCCGATTGTTGACAGTTAGAAGGGACTAATGCATAATGAATCCGTTTCCACTTTCAGGGGGACGCGCTTCCCGTTCAGTCCTCGGAATTTATGCAGGAAGATGAAGGCAGATGAAAATCGCAGAAACTGAATTGCAGGTGCAATACCGGAAATACCTCTCCCGAAAAATGTCGTTTATCGTGCTGCTGATCGTTTTGTTGTCTGCAACGGCTGCGTTGTCGCTGAATATCGGTTCTTCGGGGATGACCGTCGGCGAAAGCCTGAAAGCCCTGGCAGGCCGCGGGATCGAAAAACACGCCAGAATCGTTTTCGACATTCGCCTGCCCAGGATCATCGGCGGCTTCTTTGTGGGCATGAGCATCGCCCTGTCGGGAATGGTCATCCAGTCCGCGTTGAACAATCCGCTTGCGTCCCCGTCCACGCTGGGCATATCCTCGGCTTCGGCCTTCGGCGCGAACGTCGCGCTGATCGTCTTTGTCCGGCTGGGGATGCGGACGAGCGCATTGACAACCGGCGCGGTTTCGTTTTTGTCGGCGATGCTGTGCATGGTTCTGGTGCTGGTCGTTTCCAGTCTGAAAAGATCCGACAGGACGACCGTGTTGCTGGGCGGCGTGGCGTTGAACGCCCTTTTCGGCGCCATGATGACGATCGTGCAGTTTTTCGCTGACGACGTCGAGCTGGCGTCCGCCGTGGCGTGGACCTTTGGCGATTTGGGCAGGATCGATTATTCCGAGATCAAAATCGTCGCGACGGTTACCGTCCTTTCGATATGGGCGGTCTATGCGCTGCGTTGGCGGTTCAACGCGATGGATATGGGAGAGGGAACGGCGCATTCTCTGGGGGTCGACACGAAGCTGCTCCGCAATGCGTCGATTTTGATCGCCGCCCTTAACACGGGCGTTTGCGTGGCTTTTGCCGGCATTATCGGATTCGTGGGGATCCTCGCTCCGTCCATGGTCAAGCGGGTTATCGGCGAGGACAAACGCTATATGATCCCGGCGACGCTGCTGATGGGCGCGCTGATCGTTCTCGTCGGCGACGCTCTTGCCAGGACAGCGGCAGCGCCGCTCGTGTTGCCGGTCGGCGCGATTACGTCCGCTTTGGGGGCGCCGGTGTTCGTATATATCTTGCTGAAGGAAAGATAGCATGAGCCTGATAAAGGTCGAGAATCTTGCGTTCAAGTACGATAGGTACATATTGCGGAACGTCGAATTCGCAGTCGAACGGGGAAGTTTTGTCTCTCTCCTCGGTATCAACGGCGCCGGCAAATCCACGCTCCTGAAAAATCTCGACAGAACGTTGAAGCCGTCGTTCGGAACCGTCTATCTGAACGGGAAAAATCTCGCCCGCCTCCGAAGGCGCGAAGCGGCGCAGATGATGGCCTGCGTCGGCCAGTACAATGAGCCGATAAAAAGCACCGTGTTCGACATGATTCTGGTCGGCAGGGTCCCGTATGTGAAAAGGGAGGTTTCGAAAGAGGATTACCGGAAAGTGGAGGAGATCCTCGGCAAACTGGCGCTGGAAGAGTATGCGATGCGTGATGCCAGCACGCTCAGCGGCGGAGAGTTCCAAAAAGTCGTGCTCGCGAGAGCGCTGGCGCAGGAGCCGGAGCCGGAGATCATCCTTCTCGACGAGCCGACAAGCAACCTCGATATCAAAAATCAGCTTGACGTCATGAGATTGTTGAAAGAATATTGCCGGGAAAAGGGGATCGCGGCGATCGTCAGCATCCACGACATCAATCTTGCTCTTCAGTTTTCCGATAAATTCCTGATGCTGAAAGAAGGGCGCGTATTTGCCTACGGAGACGACAGCGTCGTCACCCGGGAGGCGATCAAAGAGGTATACCGTCTGGACGTCGCCGTGCAGACGTACGGAAACAGGAAGGTTATTATTCTGAATTAGGAGGAACGGATGAAGAAGAGAACGTTTTTGTCGCTTGCCTTGATGATGTTTGCGGCGTGGCACGTGAACGAAGGAATGCGGGGAGTCGCCCAGGAGCGGTCCACGACTGCCGCTCCATATACGGTGACGGATATTGCCGGCCGGGAGATCGCTTTCGATAAAGTCCCGGAAAGAGTCCTGGCGCTGGGGCATGGCGTGCTGCAGCAGTACGCGTATGTCTGCGGGGCCGACCGGCTGGTTGGAATCGAAGAGACGGCCAAAAGCGGACACAGCCTGATGGGGCAGTCCGTTCACCATGCCTATCCCGAGCTGCGCAAAATACAGACGGTCGGGAAAGGCGGCCCGAAGTTCTCTCCCGATGACGAGCAGATCGCGTATCAGGCCCCCGATGTCGTGTTCATCGCGTATGAGAACACAAAGGAAGAGCTGGATGAACTGCAAAAGAAACTGAACGTCCCGATTGTCGGGATCGGCGCGGGCATGAGGGGCGCAATCTTCGGCGACGACGCCTACCGCACCTTCGAGATCATCGGGAAAACGATGCGCGCCGAGAAGAGAGCCGCGGCGGTCATTCGATTCATGAAGTCCGCGCAGGAAGATCTGAGGAAACGCGTGGCGGACCTTCCCGAGAACGGCGAGACCGTTTACATCGGCGGATGCAGCTTCAGAGGCACGCAGGGGATCCTGTCCACAAAATCCCACATCGATCTGCTGACGACCGTCAGGGCGAACAACGTCATGGACAATCTGACGGAGAGTGTCAGCGTCGTGATCGACAAGGAGAAATTGCTCGACCTCGATCCCGAAATCATCATTCTTGATCTGAGCGGAGAAGCGCTTCTCGCCGAGGACATGAAAGCGGATCCGGGATTTTATCAGGCGCTGAAAGCCTTTCGGAACCGCAAGGCGTACGCGATCATGCCGTATTTTACGTACGGCATGAATTACGATACCGCGATACTGGACATGTACTCCATCGGCAAGGTCGTTCATCCCGACCGCTTCGCCGACGTCGATCTCGAACGGAAAGGCGCGGAGATCTATACGGCTTTCGTCGGCAAAGACGTGTATCGCGAACTGATGGAAACATACCCGAAGAGCTTCCGCGAGGCGCAGATCGATGAATGAAATAAAGGCCGTCTGTATCGAAAAACTGTCGAAGCCGTGGCAGGACATGGAAAAATCCAACGCCATGTGGAACAAACGGGCGCGCGAGTTCCGGAAAGCGTCGGCCAGTGCCGACGACAGCGGCGTTTTCGAATTCTTCAAATCGAGAGCCGAGCTGAAAGGCCGCAGCGTGATCGACGTCGGCTGCGGAGCCGGACGCTATCTAAAGCGCCTCCTCGACGAAGGCGCTTTGGCCGAAGGACTCGAGCCCTCCGTGGAGATGGCGAGGGAAGCGCGGGACTATCTCTCGCAGTCGGGATACGACGGCGCGGCGGCGACCATCCGCAATGTCGCCTTTCAGGATTTTGCGCCCGAGAAAAAATACGACTACGTGTTCATATCCAACAGCCCCGTCATCTCGTACTACGAAAACTACGCCAAAATCGTCGCGCTGCCCCGAAGAGGACTCTTCATCAGCTCGTGGCTGAGGATTCAAGACCTCTTTCTGGAAAAAATTGCGGCAGCCCTGGGGCGGGAGGCGCATACGCACGGAGGCTGCGACATCGTTTATTTTCTCAATCTCCTGCTGGCCGACGGCTATTATCCTGACTTTTGGACACACGTGAGTCATCGAGAAGAACGCGTCGATCCGGAGAATTTCTATCTGCGCTACACGAGCTGGCTTTACGGGCCTGAATACGGAGAGAAAGAGCTGGACAGGGTCAAAAGGGAAATCGGCAAGTATTTGGGAGACGATAAAAAAGTCGCCGTGTCGAGCACAAATGTCATGGGGATGCTGTATCTCGATCTGCTGAAGCAGAGCCTGTGAGGAAGAATCGCAAACACTGAAGTTTTCCCGCAACGACAGCGGCAGCGCGCGGATCCGTCGCGGAATGCCGTTGGACGCCGCGAGCTCCGGCATGATCGGGAACGAAAAAGCGGCTCCGTACGAATCGTGCCTTCGTACGGAGCCGCTTTTCGTGTTCACAGTTTGGTGCGGGGGGGGGAATCGAACCCCCATGGATTGCTCCACAAGATCCTTAGTCTTGCGCGTCTGCCAATTCCGCCACCTCCGCGTGACACAGGGCATTATACCACGCGTTCGATTGGCGTCAAGTCCTCAAAACAAAACCCGCCACGGAGAAGCGGCGAAGCGGAGCAATGCAAAGAGAATATTAAGCTTATTATGATATTGTCCGCGGAAGTCGAGCTGAATAGGGAAGGAACAGACGATGAATACCGTCTTTTATCAGCGGAACGTTGAAATTGATAAGATACCCTAAAGTCTTTCTCGTGAGTTTCATATATGAAAGAAGCTGTGCGGTATGAACCGGTTTCAACTTTGAGGCGTCGCAGTTGGAGCTTGTGAGCGAGGCATCATGTCTGATAAACTCGCTCCGGAAGTCCGGGGCCCGGAGATTTATGTACGGCAAATACCCCGTTGACGATTTCATCACATAAAGAGTTGAGAGCAGGGGAAATCACGTGCAACCTAGAGTTTGTCATTCTCCGCTTCTCCGTTGCTCTGTGGTGGAATTTGTTCTCACTGCGGAAGTCTGCGTGCGCATCCAGTTGAGGTAATTTCTGACGAGGGGGATGGAGAAACAGGCGCAGAGGACGTCGGCGACGGGCTGGCTGATTTGGATGCCGGTGAGGCCGATGAAGCGGGGCAGGATGATGACGCAGGGGATAAAGAAGAAGCCGCGCCGGGCGCCGGAAAGGAACGACGCTTCTTTGTAGCGCCCGGTGACCTGGAACAGCATGTCGGTGAGAGCGGTCACGGGCAGGGTGACGAGCGTCACACAGTGGGCGCGGAAGGCGAAGGAGCCGATCTCAGAAACGCGCGGATCGGTATTTTGAAACAGGGCGATGACCTGCGGCGCAAAGACGAAAAAGAACGCCGCCAGACATGTCAGCACGATCAGGCCGGTACGGACGCAGAATTTATACGCTTCGATGACGCGGTCGTAGCGCTTGGCGCCGAAGTTGTAGCCGGCCACGGGCTGGAAACCCTGCCCGAAGCCGATCAAGATGGAACCGATGAACATGGACACGCGCATGACGATGGCCATGGCCGCGAGCGCGGCGTCGCCGTAGACGGCGGCGCTGGTGTTGAGCGCGATACTGGCCAGCGAAGCCATGCCCTGGCGAAACAGCGTCGGCATGCCGGTGCGGACGATTAGACCGTAAAAGGCGGGCGAACGGGACACATACCGCGGGCTGATGCGCAGCACCGTGCGTTTGAAAATGAAGTGCGACATCAGAATGGAGAAACTGACGCACTGGCTCAGCACGGTGGCGATGGCGGCGCCGGCGATGCCCATTTTGAACGTGAAGATGAACAGCGGATCCAGCACCACGTTCAGCAGCCCGCCGGTGACGATGCCGAGCATGGCGAAGAAAGCCTTGCCTTCGGAACGCAGATTGGTATTCATCACGAAAGACGTCGTCATCAGCGGAGCGCCGATCAGGATCCAGCGGGCGTATTGACGCGCGAAGGGCAGAATGGTCTCCGTCGATCCGAGCAGCCTCATAAAAGGATCCAGCCAGATCAGCCCGCCGGCGGCGACCAGCAGGCCGAACGCGAGCGCGGCGAAAAACGCCGACGAGGTGGCTGTTCGGGCCTCGTCGTCTTTCCGTTCGCCCAGACGCCGCGAGGCGATGCTGCCGGCTCCCATGCCGAACATGAAACCGATCGCCTGAATGATCGCCATCAGCGAATAGACCACGCCGACGGCGCCGGCGGCGCTGGTGCCGATACGGGCCACGAAGAACGTGTCGGCCATGTTGTAAAAGGAAGTGATCAGCATGCTGCAGATGGTTGGCATGGCCAAGCCGAGAATCAGAGGCCGCAGAGGCGACTGAGTCATCTTGATGAACTGCTGCTGGGCGGCATCGGGGAAGTTGTTCATGGTAGGTCAGGGCTCCTTAAACGATCTCGCTGAAGTGTCGGTAAGCCGATACTGATTCTTGCATAGGAAGTATTACCATGGTTTGCTGGGCGCCGTGAGGAAGTCCAGCCGCTCGGGACGATCTCGGCTGCTGCGCGGCGTGCGTTGTGAATTTTCCTCGCCGCGCCCCTGCGTTCGACTTTTTAATCAAGAAAAAGTATGATATTATTCTCAATCAAAGTGCATCGTTGAAAATGCAGTGCTTCGCACCGCGGCGCTCGAAAAAATCGTTCGATCTTTTCGAAACTTGGGATGGCGGCCTATTTGAGAGGACAACTGAATTCCTGTCTATACTGTCAGACGTTTTTGTGATATAGTTTAGCGACACTGTACGTATAAATAAAAGATGTTCAATTTGTCCGAGAGGCACGTTACGGATTTTTGTCCGATGAAGTTTGTCGAACCCGACAGAGACGGAGGTTCTTTTCAATGAAAGTTTCAACAAGGGCTCATTACGGACTGCGCGCGGTCATCGCCATCTCCGAAATGGCCCGGAGCGGGCTGCCGGTCAGCGTCAGCGACGTGGCCAAGGCCGAGAATCTTTCTGACACATATCTGGAGCAGTTGGTATCCAAACTGCGCCGCGCCGGGATCCTGCGCAGTTACAGGGGCGCCCGCGGCGGCTATGAATTGGTTCGCGATCCTGATACGATCACGGTTGCCGAAGTGCTGAAAGCCGCCGGCGAACAGATTATCTTTCCCGAGTGCACGACGCCGGAGGGGTGCGAGCTGGCGCATCAGCGCGGTCATGTTTGCGCTTCTTCCCATTTCTGGCAGAATCTTAATTCCATGGTGAATAAAATCGCTGAAGAAACGACGGTCGGCAGTTTGATCCGGAACTACGAAGAAGAGATGGGAGAAATGCGGGCCGAAAAACGGCAATGACGCGGTGGAGCGAATAACGGAATCCCTGTCTGCTGAGACAGGGATTTTTTGTCGGCGGCTACAGGCTGCCTTCGCAAAGTTCAATGATCTCGCCGTCGGGGCCACTGAGAAAACAGTTGCGGGCATGATCCCCCATGGGGCGGACGGGGCCGGCGTCAAAGCCGCAGCCGCCGAGGCGCCGGAGGGCGTCTTCCATGGACGGGACGGAAATTGCCAAGTGATTGCGCCCTGGAACGCGGTCGTCACCGGGCTTGTAAATCAGCTCTACGGAGAAGTCCGCAAACCTGACGAAGACCAGATGGGATCCCGAAGGCATTTTGAACTCCTTGTCCTTCATGCCGCCGAGGGCATCGACATAGAAACGAAGCGACCGATGAAGATCCTGCACGCGAATCCCGACGTGAGCCATTGAATACATGAGCAACCGTCCTCCTTCATGAAAAAGCAAAAAAAATGAAGTTTTTTCGATGTTCTTTATCATAGCAGAAATTTTCTCGTTTTGCAGTATCAGGAAGAGCCGTATATGCTTTTAGAAATGGCTTTTACTGCAAAAATTTGTATTATGCCCCTTTCGCAAGCCATGGGGGAGCCCGTTTCAGAACGCGAAATCAGCAGAAATCCGCTCTTGGGGGGCTTGTCAGGCGCGAATGCTGTGATATACTCACATCGTTGAGTACCAAATCCTGTGTGGAGGTGTCTGAAAAATGACAAAGGCTGAATTGGTTGAGTTCGTAAGGGAAAAGACGAATCTTCGGAAGGTCGACGCTGCCAACGCGGTGGCCGCCATGCTCGAAGGCGTGAAGGACACGCTGCAGAAGCAGGGCAAGGTCCAGATCGTGGGCTTCGGCACTTTCGAAGTACGTCAGCGCAGCGCTCGTACGGGCCGCAATCCTCAGGATCCTTCCAAGACTGTCCACATCCCCGCCAAGAAAGTACCTGTGTTCAAGGCCGGCAAGCTTCTGCGCGAGGCCGTCGACGCCACCGTCGCCAAGAAAGCTGCCAAGAAGCCCGCTCCCAAGGCTGCCAAGAAGGGCAAGAAGTAATCTCTCCCTCAACCAAGGTTTCATCAGTCCAAGCGAAAAAGAGCGTTCCGGTTTTGCCGGGGCGCTCTTTTTAATTCGTCGGGCGCGGATGGCGCCGCGGTGGCGCAAACTTCACAGGATTTGGGCGATGGGATATAATCTTCACGTCATGAAGAACGCAAGGAGGAATCGCTATGTGGGACCGCGGACTGTTGATCGTCGGCGACGGAGACGGCACGGGGACCGATCTGCGCCCGCTGGCGCTGATGAGCGACCTGGGGCGCGGGGATTTCTTCGCGGTGTGCCGCGAGAGCGCCGCGGCGGCCGAATGGCCCGACGAAAAAATCGACGTGGTCATGATCTCGCCGGGCTGCACGAACTGCGCGCCGCTGTTGAAACAATGCCTCGAGCGGCGGATCGGTTTTGTGATTATCGGCTGCCCGCGCTTGGAACGCGAAGAAGAGCGGCGGCTGTTGCGAGAATACCGCGCAGGCGGCGGCCATGCGCTGGGGCCGGGCAGCCAAGGATTTTTCGACTGGGAACGGCGGCTGGCGCTGTGCTGGTCGGCGGCCGTGCGAATGCCCGACAGCCCGCCGCAGGAACGTCATGTGACGCTGATCGCGCAGGGCGGCACGGTGCCGTTTTCGCTTTACGCCATGGCCGTAGAAGCGGGGGTCCGCTTCCGCCGCGTCGTTTCCCTCGGCAACTGCGCCGACAGCGACGGCGAACTGCTGCACTGCATGGAAGAGGCCATCGGCGACCCGATGACGACGCTGCTGATCCTCAGCTTCGAGTCGCTGTCGCAGGGGCGCGATTTTCTCGCCATGGCCTCGCGCGCGGCGGAGCGCCGGCTGCCGGTGGTGGTGCTGCGAAGCGGCGTGAACGAGGCGTTTCGCGACCGTTTGGCGCGGCGCCATGTTGACGCCGCCTGGACCGACTCGATCATGTGGGAGTCGGTGGCCGGCCAGTTCGGCGTGGTGCTGCTGAGCGACGCGCAACAGATCGTCGATCTCGGCAAGTTGTCCTCATTGGGGCTGCCGCCGCAGGGTAATCGCGTGGCGGTGCTGGCGCTGTCCGAAGGATTGGCGATGATGCAGGGTGACCAGTGCCGCGAAGCCGGACTGGACGTGGTCGAATTTTCACCTGTGCTGAGAGGGAAGATCCAGGCCCTGCTGCCTCGTTGGGCCAGCGCCGCCAACCCGGCCGACCTGTCTGAGCAGGCGCTCAACCGCGAAGGGGCGCTGGATCGGATTCTCGATACGCTGCAGGCCAGCGAAGAATGCGACATGATCCTTGTCACTACCGGTTCGCTGACGGCCGCCCAAGGCGAACGTCTGGCCCGCGCCGTGGGGACGGCGCATCGCCGCGGCGGCAAAACGCTGGCTTGCTGCTGTCTGAGTCGCTGGCGCCCGCTTGACGAAATGGTGCGACGCATGAACATGGAAGGCGTACCTCTGTTCAGCAGCCCGCGTCGCGTCGCCGAAGCCCTGGCCGCCCTGTGGCGCATCGGCCGCGATGTCCGCCCGATGAACGAGCTCTGCAAGCCGGCGCGGCATCCGTTCCTCGACCGCTGCCCGCTGCGGCTGAGCGAGCGCGACGCCATGGCGCTGGTCGATGCTTATGGACTGAAGACGGTTACGCACCGTCTGTGCACTTCGGTAACCGAGGTACTGGAAACGGCGCACAGCATCGGTTTCCCGCTGGTGCTGAAGGTGGTCTCGCCGTCGTTCGCCAGCAAGCAGCAGGCTCGTGCCGTGGCGCTGAACCTGCGCACCGAGGAAGAGCTGCGCAACGCCTACGGGCGCATCCTCGAACGCACCAGCCGCGTCCATGCCGGAGCGGAGATTCAGGGCGTGGTGGCTCAGAAAATGGTTACCGACGGCATCGAATGCATGATCGGCATCAAGCGTGACCCGCTCTTCGGCCCGGTCGTAGCCGTGGCGCTGGGCGGCGCCTATTACGGTTTGATGAAGGACATTTCGCTGCGCGTGGCGCCGGTCTCGCTGGAAACGGCCATGGATATGGTCAGGAGCCTCAAAGGGTACCCGCTCATCTCCGGCGAATGGTCCGGCACGCCCATGGACGTGGAGGCGCTGGCGCAGCAGATCGTAACGCTGTCACAGATGGGCTGTGCGGAACCGGACATCGAACTTCTGGACATCAACCCGATCTTTATCCGTCCGCGTGGATTGGGGGCGGAGGTTGCTGACGCCTTTGCGGTGCGGCGGCAAAAAACGAAGGACTGAGGCTAATCCGCCGTCTGTGGAAAACGAATTGCGGAATGAAAAACTTCGGAAAGCTCCGCGGCTTTCTTTGTGAGGCGCGCCCTGTTTGGGGCGAAACGCTGATAAAAACATCAAGAGGAGAAGAGCGGCATGGAACAGACGCTTTGGGCGGCAATCGGCTATCTTTTCGGCTCGTTTCCCACGGGCTATCTGACGGTTAAAATCATGAAGGGCGAGGACGTCCGCACGCTCGGCTCGGGAAACACGGGCGGCACCAACGTGGGCCGCGTGATGGGGAAAAAGTGGGCCGTGTTCGTGACCATTATGGACATGCTCAAGGGAGGCGCCGTCGTCATGCTGTGCCGCGCTTTCGGCGGCGACGACGCGGCGGTGGCGCTGGCCGCTTTTGCGGCCGTATGCGGACATAACTGCCCCGTCTGGCTCGGCTTTCACGGCGGCAAAGGCGTGGCCACGACGCTGGGCACGCTGTTTTTCGTGCAGATGTGGGCGTCGTGCGCGGCGGTGCTGCTGGGCGGCGCGCTCTGGTTTTTGATCATGAAAACCACGCGTTACGTTTCCGTGGCTTCGCTGGCGGCGCTGCTGTTTGTCGCCGGAGCTTTTGGCTTTTTCGGGCTTCACCGCGCTTTCGTGATGCTTGCGCTGGGGCTGGCGGCACTGTCGCTGTGGCGCCATCGCGACAACTTGAAGCGCTTGGCCGGCGGCACGGAAAATAAAGTTGGTCAAAAATAATCCTGACCAGTTCTTGACTATATTTGACCAATGCGCTACAATCGTTCCAGTTCTGAAAGAAGGAACGGAGGAACCTTGAATGAGCAGTTTGACCGAGGTCATTGAGAGCTACATCAACGAACTTTTCGAACGGGAAGAGCAGGACAGGGCCGCCGACGCCGATCGCGTTTCATTGCGCCGCAAGGACGTGGCGGAACGTTTCGGCTGCGTTCCCAGCCAAATCAACTACGTGCTGAGGAGCCGCTTCACGCCCGAACGCGGTTATATCGTCGAGAGCCAGCGTGGCGGCCACGGCTACATCCGCATCATGAAGATCAGCTACGACATGCCCGAAGAGCGCGCCCGGCATATCGTCAAGATTGTCGGCGACTCCATCTCCGAAGCGGATGCCAGACGCCTGCTGTGCTCGCTTCAGGCGCGCGGTATGATCAACGCCCGCGAGCGCCTGCTGATCGAGATTTCGCTGCGCCATATCGGCGAACTCTGCGATAGCATGTTCGACGTGTCTCCCTACAAGAAAAGTCTGTTGGCGGCCGAGATGCTCAAAAAAATGCTTTGCGGCCTCGATCTGGCCTGAGATTTGAGAATTATCCCAAACGATCAAGGAGGGGAGTGCCTTGTGGCAGTTTTTTACGGAACGAAGCAAACGTGTGATCCAGATCGCGCATCGTGAGGCACTGCGCCTCGGACACGCTTTTATCGGCACGGAACATCTGATGATCGGCCTGATCGCCGAAGAGTCGTCGGTGGCGGCGCTGGCTTTGAAAGAAGCCGGACTGGCCGCCGAAGACGTGGCGCGCGAGATCCTTGCCCTGCGCCCGCCCGCGGCGCCGTACGCGCAGCCTGTCGACCTGCCGCTCTCGGATCGGGCCCGCGGCGTGTTGAATGCGGCCATCCATCTGGCCCGCGAGCTCCATTCGAGCTATGTCGGCACCGAACACCTGCTGCTCGGCGTGTTGTCCGCGCCGGAGTGCACGGCCTGCCATGCTCTGGCGGAGTTGGGGCTCGACACGGAAAACCTGCGTGTCAGCCTGAAAAAACAGCTGCTGGCGCAGTCCAGCCGCCAGGAAGCGGAGAATGACAAAGAAAACGGCGATGCCCGCCCGGCGGCGGATGTCAAAACGCCGACGCTGGACAAGTACTGCGTCGACCTGACGGCCAAAGCCGCCAAAGGCGAACTCGATCCGCTGATCGGGCGCGAGCAGGAAATGCACCGCATGATGCAGATCCTCTGCCGTCGCCGCAAGAACAATCCCGTGCTGGTCGGCGATCCCGGCGTGGGCAAAACCGCGATCGTGGAAGGGCTGGCCTACAAGATCCAAAAAGGTTCCGCGCCTTCGCTGCTCAAGGGCAAGCGCGTCGTGGAACTGACGATGGGAACGCTCGTAGCCGGCACCAAATACCGCGGCGAGTTCGAGGACCGCATGAAAAAAATCGTCGACGAGCTGACTGCCGCCAAAAACGTGATCCTCTTCATCGACGAGCTGCACACCGTCGTCGGCGCGGGGAGCGCCGAAGGCTCGCTGGACGCGGCCAACATCCTCAAACCCAGCCTGGCTCGCGGCGAATTTCAGGTCATCGGCGCGACGACGCGCGACGAGTACACGAAGAACATCGAAAAGGACGCGGCGCTGGAGCGACGTTTCCAACCCGTGGCGGTCGGCGAGCCCGATCAGGACGCGGCGCTGGCCATTTTGCAGGGCTTGAAGGAAAGCTACGAAAAACATCACAGCGTGCGCTACACCGAAGGCGCGCTGGAAGCCGCCGTGCGACTGTCCAGCCGTTATCTGTCGGACCGCAGCCTGCCCGACAAGGCCATCGACCTGATCGACGAAGCGGGCGCGAAAGTGCGCCTTGACCTTGACGGGCGGCAGATCCCCGAAGGGCTGACCGTCGACGAGGAAGAGGTCGCCGGCGTGCTCTCCGAGTGGAGCGGCATCCCCGTCAAGACTCTGACCGAGCACGAAGCTCAGCGCCTGCTGCGCCTCGAGTCGGAGATCCATCAGCGCCTCGTCGGCCAGGACGAAGCGGTGAGCGCGCTCTGCCGCGCCGTGCGCCGTTCGCGCAGCGGCCTGAAAGACCCGCGCCGTCCCGTGGGCAGCTTTTTGTTCCTCGGCCCCAGCGGCGTCGGCAAGACCGAACTGGCCCGCTGTCTGGCGCGCGCGCTGTTCGGCAGCGAAAAGGCCCTGCTGGCTTTCGACATGAGCGAGTACATGGAGCGCCACGAAGCCGCCAAGCTGATCGGCGCGCCGCCCGGCTACGTGGGCTACGACGAGGAAGGCCGCCTCACCGAGGCCGTGCGTCGTCATCCCTGGTCGGTGGTGCTGTTCGACGAAATCGAAAAGGCCAATCCCGACGTGTTCAACCTGCTGCTGCAGATCCTCGAAGAGGGACGGCTCACCGACGCCCACGGGCGCACGGTCGATTTCAAGAACACCGTCGTCATCATGACCAGCAACCTCGGCGT
The DNA here is from genome assembly GCF_000177335.1 of Pyramidobacter piscolens W5455. NCBI lineage: Bacteria > Thermotogati > Synergistota > Synergistia > Synergistales > Dethiosulfovibrionaceae > Pyramidobacter > Pyramidobacter piscolens. The sequence continues at coordinate 11,124 of NZ_ADFP01000007.1, read as the reverse complement.
GCGCGAGACGGCGAAAGCGGGGCTCGGTTTCTCCGCTTCCGCGGAGGCGGAAAAGAAAAAGCAGTCGGAAGCGGTCCTCGGCGCCGTGAAGGAGTTCTTCCGCCCCGAGTTCCTCAACCGCGTGGACGCGCAGCTCGTCTTCCATCCGCTCAGCGCCGAAGAGATGACGCGCGTGTTCGACATCATGATGTTCGACCTGCGCGCGCGCCTCGGCGAGCACGGCATCATCCTCTCCATGGCGAAAGATGCGCGGGAGTTCCTGCTCAGGGCCGCGGCGGCCCAGAATCAGGGGGCCCGGCCGCTGCGCCGCCTGATCCAGACGAAGATCGAAGACCCCCTGTCGGATCTGATCCTGTCCGGCGAGGTGCCCGACGGCTCCACGGTGGACTGCGTTCTCGACGGCGAAGCGCTCGCGTTCAGCGCCCGGCCGCCGCGCCGCCGCGCCAAACGGGAGTTGGCCGCAGTTTCCGAGTAAACAAAAGCCGCCGAAAAACTTTCGGCGGCTTTGTCATGAGGATTTGTCCGGTATGGACGGCGAAGGAAGGTGGGTTTCATCGAATTAAAAGATTGTTTCCCGTTTTGGGGGCGGCTGACGGCGGACGAACAGTCGGAGCTGGAAGCGGCGGCGCTCGTCCGCGGCGTCGAGGCCGGCGCGCCGCTCCATACCGGTTCGGCCGACTGCGACGGCCTGATCGCCGTCATGGACGGGCAGATCCGCGCCTTTATCATCTCTCCGGAGGGACGCGAGCTGACGCTGCACCGCCTCGTTCCCGGCGACATTTGCCTGTTTTCGGCCACTTGCGCCGTGCCGGGGCTTCGTTTCGACGTCAGCGTCGAGGCGGAAAAAAACTCGCGGCTGTGGGTGATCCCGCCGGCGGCATGCAAGCGTCTGGTGGCGCGTTCGCTGGTTTTCGCGAATTTCATCGGCGAGCTCGCGGCCTCCCATCTGTCCGACATTCTCTGGCTGGTCGAACAGGTGTTGTGGAAAAGTTTCGACGCCCGTCTGGCGGAGTTTCTGCTGAAGGAGAGCGAGCTGGAAGGGACGGGGAAGCTGAAGATCACTCACGAGAAGATCGCCGCCCACCTGGGCACGGCCCGCGAGGTGGTGACGAGGATGCTGCGTTACTTCCAGGCCGAGGGCATGGCGCGGCTTTCCCGCGGCTGCATCGAACTGGTTGCGCCGGACAAACTGGCGCAGCTGACGGCAAAAAAGTGAATCGGAACATTGCAGAGCGCAAGCGCCCGGCGGACCAGTCCGCCGGGCGCTTGCGCTCGTTTTCGGGGCATGTTTCTCGCGCCGCTTATTTGAGCAGGGCGAGCACGTTTTCCTTCGACTGCACGCCGACGGTGCGGCCGGCGGGAGCGCCGTTTTTGAACAAGATCAGCGTGGGGATGCTCATGATACGGAGCGAAGCCGCCAGTTCGGGCTGCTCGTCCACGTTGACCTTGCCGACTTTGAAGCCCGAGGCTTCGGCGGCGATCTCGTCGAGGACGGGCGAAAAAGCGCGGCAGGGCGCGCACCACGGCGCCCAGAAATCGATCAGCACCGGTTCGCTGCTTTGAAGGACTTCGCTCTGAAAATTTTCACTGGTAAGGACGATCGGCGTCATTTTTTATTTCCTCCTGTAAGTCGCTGAAGTTGCCCGGCCGCGAGCCGGGCTTTTTTTATCGACGAGACAAGTATAAACGAGAGGCCCCTTTTTGTCAGTGACAAAGTTACGGAGCGGCGTGGTTGGGGCGCGCCGAAATCGCCGGTTTTTCGTGGTACAATAAACCACACGTTTGGGGATCGAAATGAAATACAAATGTTTCAACAGGGGGAGGTGCGTTTCATTGGATCGCAGCGAGCTGAAAAAATGTCGCCGCGTAGTGGTCAAAGTCGGCACGAGCACGATCACGCACGGTAACGGAAAAATCAATATCCAGCGCATGGGCAGGCTTTGCCGCGCTTTGGCCGACCTTCACAACCGCGGTACCGACGTGCTGCTCGTTTCGTCGGGAGCGGTCGGCGCCGGCATGGGGCGCCTCGGTTACTCCGCAAAACCCGCCAGCCTGCCGGTCAAGCAAGCGTTGGCGGCGGTGGGGCAGGGGCTGTTGATGCAGATGTACGAAAAACTTTTCTCCGAGTACGGCTGCACGACCGCACAGATCCTGCTGACTCGCGTCGGCTTCAACGACCGCTCGCGCTATCTCAATCTGTGCAACACGATGCACGCTCTTGCCGACATGAACGTGATTCCCGTGATCAACGAAAACGACACGATCGCCGTGGACGAACTCAAGTTCGGCGACAACGACACGCTGTCGGCCCTAGTGGCCTGCGCCGCCGGCGCCGATCTGCTGATCATCCTTTCCGACATCGACGGGCTGTACGATGCCGATCCTCGCGTCCACAAAGATGCCAAGCTGATCCACGAGGTGCGCGCCGTTTCGCAGAGCATCCGCGACAACTCGGGCAGCAAGGGCAGCAGCATGTCCTCCGGCGGCATGTACACCAAAATCACGGCTGCCGACGTGGTGCTGCCGGCGGGCATCCCGCTGGTGATCGCTTCCGGAGCGGCGGAGAACGTGCTGCACCGCATCCTCGCCGGCGAAGTGCTGGGCACTCTGTTCATCCCGCCGGTGGAGCACCGCCACGCGCGCAAGCAGTGGATCGCGGCCAACCGCCCCTTCGAATCGGTGACGATCGACGCGGGAGCCGTCAAAGCGCTCACGGAGCAGGGCGGCAGTCTGCTGGCCAAGGGCATCACGGCCGTCAACGGCGAATTCGAAGCCGGCCGTCTGTTGGCGGTGTTGGCCCCGAACGGGCAGGAGATCGCCCGCGGCCTGACGAATTTCAATTCGCGGGATCTGAAAAAGATCATGGGGCACCGCAGCGACGAGTTTGAAGCGCTGCTGGGCGAGAAGGACTTTGACGAGGCTATTCACCGCGATAATCTGACGGTGCTTTAGACCACGGTGTTTGAGAAATGGGGGATGATCATGGACGCATCGTTGATTTTGCACGAAATGGGAAAGAAGGCCCGCGCTTCCGCGGCCGTGCTGGCACAGGCCAGCTCGGCGAAGAAAAACGAAGCGCTGCGGGCCATGGCGGCGGCGCTGCGCGCCCATAAGGACGACATTCTGGAGGCCAACGAACGCGACGTGCGCGGCGCGGAGGAAAACGGCCTCGGCCAGGCGATGCTGGATCGGCTGAAACTCACGGAGCACCGCGTAGAAGATATGGCGGTCGGCATCGAAGAGGTGGCGGCGTTGCCCGATCCGATCGGCCAGACGGTGCGCGGCTACGTCAATTCCGACGGACTGAAGATTGCGCAAGTGCGCGTGCCGCTCGGCGTGATCGGCGTCATTTACGAGTCGCGTCCCAACGTGACCGCCGATACGGCGGCGCTCTGCCTCAAGTCGGGCAACGCGGTGATTTTGCGCGGCGGGAGCGAAGCCATGAATTCCAGCCGTGTGATCGTCAGCGCGCTGATCGGGGCCATCTCCAGCGCGGGGCTGCCCGAAGGCTGCATTCAGCTGCTCGACGTGCCCGGGCACGAGGCGACGACGGCGCTGATGCAGCTGGACGATCTGGACGTACTGATCCCTCGCGGCGGCCGCGGTCTGAAAAAAGCCGTGCGCGAGCACTGTGCCGTGCCCTGCATCATGACGGGCGACGGCGTGTGCCACACGTATATCGCCGCTTCCGCCGATCCGGAAATGTGCGTGCCGATCGTCATCAACGCCAAAACGCAGCGGCCTTCGGCGTGCAACGCCATGGAAACGCTGCTGATTCATAAAGACGTGGCGCCGAAGGTCCTGCCGGCCGTGGCCAACGCGCTGGTGGCTCATGGCGTGGAGCTGCGCGGCGACACGGCAGCCCGCGAGATTTTTGCGGATATGGAATCGGCCGCCGACGAGGACTGGGCGGCGGAGTACCTCGACCTGATCCTCTCGGTCAAGATCGTGAACTCGCTCGACGAGGCGCTGGCGCACATTGCCCGCTGGGGCACGGGACATTCCGAGAGTATCCTCACGACCGATTACGCCGAGGCGGAAGAGTTTCTCGATCGCGTCGACGCGGCGGCGGTCTACGTGAACGCCTCAACGCGCTTTACCGACGGCGGCGTCTTCGGCCTGGGCGCGGAAATCGGCATCAGCACGCAGAAGCTGCACGCCCGCGGCCCCATGGGCATCGAACAGCTGACCAGCACGAAATACAAGATTCGTGGCAGCGGCCAGGTTCGGCGCTGAGCGATGAGTCCCTGCGGGGGCGGCCGGATGGAAGCTGCCGAGCCAAAGAAACGGATGCTCTCGGGCGGCGTCTTCCGGCCCGTTTTTCTCTTTGCGCTGCCCATCATGGTGGGGAATTTTTTTCTCCAGTTGTACATCACGGTCGACGCGGTCATCGTCGGCCGTTTTCTCGGCAGCCGTTCGTTGGCGGCGGTCAGCGTGGCCACGCCGATTCTGTTTATCGTCGTGTTTTTTCTGGCCGGCGGGTGCACCGGCGTTTCCGTGCTGATCGCGCAGATCTACGGTTCCGGCGACACGAAAAAATTGAAGAAAACCATGTCCACGGCGCTGATCTTCGGCGCGCTGTTCACGCTTGGGCTGACGGCCCTGTGTCTGTGCGGCGCGCGCGGCGTTCTGGCGTGGACGAAAGCGCCGGCGGAACTGCGCGACGAGACGATGGCCTATCTGAACATCGTTTTCGCGGGGCTGATCTTCTCGTTTTTGTACAATTATTACGCCTCGGCGCTGCGCGGCATCGGCAACTCGAAGATCCCGTTCGTTTTTCAGGCGGCGGCGTCGGCTCTGCACATCGCCATGAATCTGCTCTTCGTTGGCGCGCTGGGGTTGGGCGTGCGCGGTTCGGCGCTGGCCACCGTGCTGTCGCAGATGTTTTCGTCGGGCGCCTGCATTTATTATGTTTATCGTTACGAACCGTTGCTGGCGCTCCGCCGCGGCGACTGCGCCGTCGACCGCGCGGCGCTGGGGCAGACGATCGGCTACAGCTGGGCGTCGGCGCTGCAGTCCATTATCGTCTACGTGGGGCGCTTTCTCACGCAGGGCTGCGTCAATCCGATGGGAGCCGACGTGGTGGCTGGCTACAACGCGGCGACGCGCATCGAGGCGATCGTGGTCATGCCTTACGAGGGCATTTCCACGGCCGAATCGACGTTCATCGCTCAGAACCTGGGAGCGGGACACGCGGAGCGCGTGCGGGCCGGAGTTCGGGCGAGTTTTGTGATGAATCTGGCGTACGTGAGCGTGGCCTGTACGCTGGTGTTTCGGAACGCCGCGGCGATCATGGGCATTTTCGTGCCCGACGGCTCGGACTCCGTGATCATCGAAGCAGGCAGCCTGTATCTGCGGCCGCAGTCGGTGTACCTCGCGCTCAGCGCCGTCGACGTGGTGATGCAGAGTTTCTTGCGCGGGCTGGGCGAGTTCCGCGTCGTTATGGTCGTCTCGCTGCTGCAGATCATCCTGCGCGTGATCCTCTCGTTCTGGCTGGTGCCGTTGCTGGGGATTCCTGCCATTGCCCATGCCACGGCGGCGGGGTGGGCGATGATTTTCTTCGCGCTCATCGTTCTTTCGCACCGCCGGTTGCGACAGATCGACGGGCGGCTCCAGCGCGCCTGAAACAACGTTTCCCTTCGCTCGGTGCGGAGCAAAGGGAACTTCGGCGTCGATCCGTTTCGTTTTTTTACGGTGGAGTTTTGGATATTGCGCAAATCGTCATTGACATCGGCGCCGCTTTCCTGTATGAAAATGGCGCGATACACGAGATCACCCGGGAGAATCCAAGGGGGTACGGAAGGAATGAAAGTTTTCAGGGACGCGCTGCGGCTGGCCGTGCTGCTGTCGCTGGCCGGCGCGGTCATGGCGGGGCGGAGTTGCGCCGCGCTGCCGGAAGCGGTGATGTCGGACTGGGAAAATCTGACGGGGACCCTTGACGAGGCCACGGTCCTGCGCGAGAAGCAAAAACGTTTGCCGGAAAGTTCCTGGCTGGGCGCCGACCAGCAAAAAACAGGGGCCAAGATCGCCAAGCTGCTGCGCCGGGCCCAGGGGATTCTGCTTTCCTCGGAGACGCTCAAGCTGGCGGATCGCTCCGAGGAGATCAAAGAACGTCTGCCCCGGCTGTATCAGAGGATCGAAGAATACAAGAACAAGCGTATCGGCGCGCCGCAGAAGTCCTACAATCCGTTTGTGAAGACGGTGAAGGACTGCGAGGAAACGATCGCCGCGGCCGAGAAAGACGTCGAGCGTCTGCGCGACGAGCTGGCGCAGATCCGCGAGGCAATCGCGGCGGAATTGCGCGGCTGGGGACTGAAGTTGACCGACGCGCAGGCCGACGTGCTGTTCTCGTCGGTGGTCGGCGACAGCCTGCTGCGCAACGCCGTGATCTTCGAGAACGTCAAAGGCGTCACGGCGCAGCTGACGCAGCTTATGGCGCAGAACAAAGACGACACGTCCATCGCCCGTAAATATTATGGCATGTACGTGACGCTGATCGACGTGCTGCTGGACACGCAGCACGGATTTGTGAACAAGATCGACGGCGAATGGCGGCCGCAGGTGAGAAAGATTTCCGAAGGCGCCGCCGCCAGCCTGAAAGAAGCCCGCGCGGCGCTGAATCGCAGCGACTTCTCGGCGGCTCAGAAAGCGATCTTCCGCAGCAACGCGGCCTCCAACGAGATGACGGTGAAGGCGGCCGAACAGTATTTGAAACTGCTGGACAACCAGAAAGCGAGCGTGCAGAACTGCATCCGCAGCATCGAACGCGACCGCGAGGTGGCGGCCAACACCTACGCGACGGTGCAGCACATCAGCGACATGAACGCGGTAGTCCAGTCGAGCATGCAGCTGTTCGACATGCTGGCGGCGATGCAGCTGCCGGAGATCCAGGCTTTCGACAGCTCGGGCGTGCGCCGCGAGTTCGACGAGATCACGCGCCGCCTGCAACAAAAGTAGCTTTGCAGAGAAAACGGGACCGGACTCCCCTGATGGGAAGCCGGCCCCGTTTTTTGCACGGTCATTGCTTTTCGGCGATCTTTTTCCAGCGCTGGTTCAGCTCGTTGCCGATCGCGAGATAATCGGTCTCTTTCTGCTGAAGCTCTTCGAGATCCTTTTTGTAGCGTTCTTTCCAATAACGGGAACGTGTGTCCGCTTGAGCGGCGGTCATGGAATTGCAGAGGTCGATGAAGAAGGTCATGGCGGTCTGCAGGCTGCGCAGATAGGGGCGGATGGTCATGAAGAACTCGTGCAGCGGATCTCCGGCCTCAAGCTTGAGTTCGCGCACTTCGTCAAGCATGGACTGCGCCTGTGTCCTCAGTGCGTCGGCTTTCGCCGCTGCCGCCGCGGGATCGACGCGCTTCAACCCCAGCGCTTTCAGAAACGAGAACTTGAAGATGCTGTTCTGCGCCTCGATATAGCCGCGCACCACGGCGTTTACCCGCTGCCCGAAGAGGGCGGCGTTTTCTTTTGTCAACGCGAAGGGCACGGCTACTTCCCGCTTTCCGCCAGGGAGACGATGAAACCCCTCAGCTGCGCTTCCAGCGTCTCGTAAGCGGCTCGGGCCCCCGGGGACAGCTGCGTGGAATGCGGCGGCATGGCGAGCAGCTCTCTTTTCAAATTCTCGACGTTGACGCCGATTTTGTCCGTCAGGGCGGCGATGGCCTGCTCATGGCCGCTGACGACGGCCTGCTCGCGTCCCTTTTCAACGAGAGCCTGGCCGAGGGCGATGGACGTCATCACCGAAGCGGGCAGCGGTTTGTCCAGCCGCGAAACGCTCTTGAGCAGATCGCGCCCGGGATTGGAAACGAGATAAGGATAGAGGGCGAACACGCCGCAGAGCAGCAGGCCTATCGAAATGAGGAACCGCTTTTTTCTGAGATCGAGTTTCATGTTCAGCACGCTCCTTTTCGTGGTGCTTTCATTGTATCACGTCCGGAACGGACGGCGCGCCGTCGCCGAAAAAGTTTCCTGCTGCGCGGCAAACTGTGCGGGCGAGAGCGTTTCGGCGCGGCCGTCCCGCGTCACGTCGAACAGCCAGCCGTCTTCGCTTTTTTTGAGGCAGACGGTCTGCGGCGCGCGGATCGCCGCGGCCTCGGCCTGACGGCTCTCGAACGCGCCGCTGCGGTCGTCGCCGACGACGCGGAGCCCGGCGCTTTCGAGCGCGCCGATCAGCGGCGCGAGCGCGTCCGGAGTTTTTTCGCCTTCCCAGTAGATATAAGTGTCGAACGGAGCCACTTCGGCGGGCCAGCTCGCGGCGTTTTCGATCGCCGCTGAAAGCAGCGCCGTCAGGTCGATCTCGGCGCTCCACGCGGGGACATGGACTTTAGCGGAGCCGTTGAAGAAGGTCAGCGACGGTTCGGCGAGGCCGGCGGGATCGACGGGGCGAAAAACGGCGACGGGGCGCAGCTCGCTCGTTTTCAGCGCCGCGCCGCAGTTGGGGCAAGGATCGCCCTCCTGAAGCAGCGTCACGTCGGCGACGAAGTCGGTCTTGAAATCGCGGCCCCAGCAAGCGCCCGTTTTATGAAAGCCGGGCTTGTTGGCGCCGACGACGGCGTTTTTGACGCCGACGGCGCTGGAGTCGGCGAGCAGCGTTACCGAGGCGGGCAGGCCCACGGGGCTCATGTAGCCCGCCGAATCGCCCATGACGGCGGCCAGTTCGTCCGGTTCGGCGGGGCGGACGGACGCGCCCTGGAACGCGGCGCGGACTTTTTCCAGGCAAACCTGGCGGTCGGCGCGCAGGATCACGGCGGCCAGACCGCGCCCCTCGACGGCATAGAACATGCATTTGACGATCTGCGACGGCGCGATCTTGAGATAGCCGCACAGTTTTTCGACGGTGGGGCAGTCGGGCGTAGGCACTTCGCGCAGCTCTTCCGGCGCGGCGTCCGCCGGCGCTTCCGCGAAGCGGCAGGGACTGTCGAAGGCGGCCAGCCAGCCGCAGCCGGGACAGGCCAGCCCCTCTTCGCCGCGGAGCGGCGCCTCCGAACGGCACAACAGATCGACGCGGTGCCCCTCGGGCGTCAGACGGTCGACGCGGCGCAGGCTCACGCCCAGCGCGCAGGCGGCGCTGCCGACGGCTCGCAGCGCGTCGTTGGACATCTCGAACGAGGCTTCGAAGTCGCCGTGCAGTCCCAGCAGGTTGAGCTTGTCTCCGCGGCGCTCGGCGAAGCATACCGGCAGGTCGCCGGCGCGTTTGACCAGGCGCACGGCAGCGTCGAGGGCGCCGCGGGCGGAGGCGCCGCAGTCGAGGCGCTGGGGGCGGAAAGCTTCGAGGCTGCGAAGCAGAAAATCCTCGGCGCGCTGGAAAAGGATTTTCCCCTCCGGCAGCAGGATCAGCGTTTTGTCGTTGGGGTTCCACAAGCCGTAGCCGCCCTGCGCGATTTTGGCCAGGCCGGGATCGCGCAGTCTCGAGGAACGCCCGCGCGAAACGGGCATCAGCAGTTCGCTCATCCATTTCATGGCGTTTTCCTCTGCCGTCAGTCGGCGAAGTCGGCCAGCATGGGCGTGTGATCCGAGGGCTTTTCCCAGCCGCGCGGCTCCGTGTCGATCCAGCAGGCGCGGCTTTGCCCCGCCAGCGCGGGCGTGGCGAGCATGTGGTCGATGCGCCAGCCGATGCGGCGTTCGAGCGCGTTTTTGATGCGGTAGTCGAAGAACGAGTACAGCTCCTCGCCGGGGTGGTGGACGCGCAGCAGATCGACGACCAGCGGCGCGCAGAGTTCCGCGAAGAGGTCGCGCAGCTCCTTGACGAAACAGACGTGGTCCTTTTTGTTGGCGGGATTGGTGACGTCCAGTTCGGTGGGGGCGACGTTGAGGTCCCCGGTCCAGAGCAGTTTTTCGTCCTTGCGCGCGGCGATCAGCGCGGCGGTACGGCGCAGGAATTCTTTTTTGGCCTCGTAGTCGGGGTGGGTGATCTCCTTGCCCTGCGGCACGTAGGTATCGAGAATCCAGATGTCGCCGAAACGCGCGGCGATCAGGCGCGTGTCCCAGAGCGGCGAAACGCCGTCGCTGAAGCCGTGGATCACTTCGTCGGGTTCTCGCTTCGAGAGGATGGCGACGCCGTTGTAGGATTTTTCGCCGCGGAAGGCGGCCCGGTAGCCGAGCTGTTCCATGTCGGCGAGGGGGAATTCCTGATCCTGTACTTTCGTCTCCTGCAGCGCCAGAATGTCCACGCCCGCGCCGGGCAGCCAGCGTTCGAGGATCGGCAGGCGGCTGCGCAGCGAATTTACGTTAAAAGTAGCGACTCTCATGACTCGACCTCCGCAAAAATGTGTGTGCTGAAAAAACGCGCGGCGGAACGCGCCGCCGAAAAACGATTCAAGCCTTCCTTTTCGCGAGGATTCGATTATAATCGTTGAAGCGACGTTGAATTTCGCGGAAAACAGGGCTTGTTCGTCCCTCATTATACCCGATAGGGCGGTGAAAAGAGTGATTCGTCCCGAATTTTTCGAGCGGCGCGACCTTGCGCCGCTGCAGCGCAGCTTCCTGGAATTTCTCAAGGCGTTCCTTTTCATGGTGGAGAGCGCGGCCGGTTCTTTCGAGGAGAACCAGCCCTCCAATTCGCTGCAGACGGCCCATCAGGCCGGAGTGCTCGACGAACTGGCGCTGGATTGCCTCGACCGCTGCGAGCCGCGCGATCGCCGTTCCGTTGGAGAAACGCTGGAGATGGTCGCTTTGATGCGGCGCTGCGCGACGGCGCTGAAAAAACTCTGCACGGCCGGCGCGGCGCCGCTGACCGGCTTGGATGAGAGTCGCGCTTTTCTCGGTTCGCTGTGCCGCTGCGTGGCCGATCGGATCGACTGGTCTCACAAGCGGCAGCTGCTCGGCTCCCAGCACCGCGGCGCCGAAGAGGAAGATCTGGAACTGTCGCTGTCGGAGCTGCCTTCCACTCTGGCGGGCGAGCGGCGCATCGAACGCGTGGAGGCGCTGCTCGATTTCCGCGACGCGCTGCTGGCGGCGCGGGAACTCTTCGAGGCGGTCGGCGACATCCGCCGCACGACCGACGAGCTGTTTCCGATCAACGAGGAAAAGTACTGGCGCAGAAGCTGAGTCCGCGTCGAAAAGGAAAATGCAAAAAAAACGGCCGGAAGCTGACGAGATTCGGGAAGTCAGCCTCCGGCTGCTTTA
>NZ_ADFP01000006.1 GCF_000177335.1 Pyramidobacter piscolens W5455 | reverse complement strand
CGCCGCGCAGACGGCTGACGGCGTGCGCGGCGACGGCGTCGGCACGGTCTTTTTGCGCAGCACGCGCCCGCTTTCGACCAGCCCGGCCGTCAGCGTGTGCCCGCCAAGATCCGCCGCGGCGATCATGACCGAGCGCTCCCCACTTCGGCCCAGCGCGTCGAGAACTGGGCGATCAGCTCGCCGCCGTCGCTGCGGATCTCGTGACGGAAGTCCAGGCCGTCCTGCTGCGTCGTCACCGTCAGGTCCATGCCGTAGACGGCTTCATGCTTGTAGAGGATGTCGGCCTCGACGAGGCCGCAGCTCATGTAGACCTCGCGCGGCACAGCCTCGGCGGCCCAGCTCAAATAATAGGCGTTGTTGACGTGGCCGTTCGCGTCCAGCTCGCCGAGGCGCACGTGCAGGCGCACGGACCGGTCCGCGCGCTCCAGCCTTTTCGGCGCCGCGAAGATCGGCTCGAACGGCGTTTCCTCGACCTTTTCCATGAACACCTCCGGCAGATGGCGGCTCAGCCGCACGGGGCGCCGCGAGGCCAGATCGACGAAGATCCACATGCTGTCGGCGAGGCCGGTCTGCTTTCCCTGCCCGTCGAGCAGCCGGAAGCGGCGCACCGAATAGAGATCGCGCAGCGGCATGTGTCCGGTGTTGATCGTCCCCGCGTCGCCGCTCGTCAGCGGCCGGTCGAGACGGATCGAATACTGGTGCAGCATCCATGCGCAGCCGCAACGCCAGTAGTCGGGCGGCGGATTCATGGCGTCGACGGCGCCGTCCGCCGCGTCCTGAAGCATGTTCAGCAGGTGAAACGGTTTCAGCGCGCGGCAGGGCGTCACCTCCGACTGGGGGACCGCGAATTTTTTCGTGAACATCAGGTCCATGGGCTATCTTCCTCTCTCCGGGCCGATTCTAAATGAACGGCGGCAAACGAACATTGTCCTTTCCGACAATTTTACCACGCAGCGATCCCGGCGCGTCCGCCGCGCCGGTTCCAAAAAACGGAATGCCGAGCAGATCCCGCCGACAGCGCGTCCCCCGATGGTTCGGCCGTCATCGGGGGACGCGCAAAATGTTCCACGTGGAACATCATCGTTCGTTCGTCAAATTCAGTTTCCTGCGTCCTTACGGTCCGCCTGGGGCGAGCCGCGCGTTTCAATCCCGCGTTTCGGCGCCGGCGGGAGCGTAGTCATCGACGCGGCCGGACACGGCGAAGAAGGCCGCCGCGACCAGCGCCGCCCCGACTGCCAGCGACAGCCAGTGATTCAGGCCGAGGGCAATGCAGAGATAGCCTGCCGCCGCCCCCACGCCCGCCAGAAGCGCGTAAGGAAGCTGCGTCTTGACGTGGTCGATGTGATCGGCGCCGCAGAACATGGACGACATAATCGTCGTATCGCTGATGGGACTGCAGTGATCGCCGAAAACGGCGCCGGCGAACACGGCGCCGACGGTGGGCAGCATGTAGGTCGTCACGTCGATGCCGGCCGCGGCCGAAACTTTGGCCAGCAGCGGCACGACGATAGGCATCAGGATTCCCATCGTGCCGTAGGACGTGCCCGTGCAGAAGGAGATGACCATGCCCGTCAGGAAGGTCAGCAGCGGGATCCAGCCGGGCGCGAGAAAGTCCTTCGTGACCGAGACGAGATACGCCGCCGTGCCCACGGATTTGATCGAAGCGCTGATGCCCCAGGCGTAAATGAGGATCATCGAACCGACGAAGACCGCCTGGCCGCCCTTGAGAAAGCCGCGGAACAGGCGGCTCAGGCTGGCCGCGCGCTGAAGACGGAACAGCGCCAGCGTCATCACCGCCGCGGCGTAAGAACCGTAGATCAGCGCCAGCGAGCTGTCGGAGTTGGCCATGGCTTCGCTCAACCCCGCTTTTGGAAAACCTCCCGTGACCAGCAGCATGCCGACGATGAAAACCACGAGGGACACGACCGGCAGCACGAAGTTGACGACGCGGTCGGGCGCGTTTTCGGCCGGCTCGAGGTCGGGATCCCCGGCCGCGCTCGTCAACGGCATGGCGCCGTCGCGAAGGACTTTGCCGGTGCTGCGGGCGCGGCGCTCGGCGGCCAGCATCGGCCCAAAATCGCGGCGGCTCAGGACCACCAGCGTCACCAGCAGAAGAGCGATCAGATTGTAGAACACGAACGGAATGGACCGAAGATACGTGTTGTAGGCGCTGCCTTGAATGCCGAGTTCGCCGTACTGTTTGCCGATCTGGCCGACCATATAGGCCACCCAGGACGAGACGCCGGCGATGGCCGCCACCGGAGCGGCCGTGCTGTCCACAAGATAGGACAGTTTTTCCTTCGACACCCGGTAGCTGTCGGAAATGGGACGCATCGTCGTGCCGACCACGGCGGCGGTCACGTAGTCCTCAAAAAAAATCACGATCCCGGCCAGCTCGGTAAAAAGCATGGCGCTGCGGCTGTTTCTGATCCTGCGCGACAGGGCGTTGACGGCGGCGCGCACGCCGCCGCCCGCCTGCATGACGCCGACCATGCCGCTCATGACGATGCACGTCATGAAGATGCGGGCCCCCCACGGATCACCGAGCGAGTTCCAGATGTTCTCGATGGCCGCGCCAAAACCGTAAATCGGATTCCAGTTGTTGACCATGGTGCCGGCGATCCAGCTGCCGACGAACAGCGAGGGAATGACCTCGTGCGTGGTCAGACAGAGCACGATAGCGACCACAGGCGGCAGCAGCGACAGAACCCCGAAGTGGGGCGAGGCCGCTTCGTCCGCGGCGGCACACGCCGTTCCGCAAAGCGCAGCAAAGAGAGCGGCCGCGACGAAAAGCACCAAAGAAATTCGACGCTGAGACATCACAAAGACCTCCTCCTCGAAAATCGAAATCGGCTCATACCGTTTTACCGGGCCCATCGGCGGCGCGCCGCCGCGGATTCTCCGCCCAGTCCGTCTGACCGTTCAGCAGCTCGTCGAGCGTCTGCCGGCGCACCGCCACGCGGGCCTGTCCGTCGCGGGCGAAGATCACCGCGGGGCGCAGGGCGCAGTTGTAGGTGCTGAACATGGAATAATTGTAGGCGCCCGTCAGCGGCACGGCCAGCACGTCGCCGCGGCGCAGTTCCGGCACCGGCGTGTCGAGCGTCAGCACGTCGCCCGTCTCGCAGCACGGCCCCGCGATCGCGGCGCGGCGGTTCGCGGGGCGCTCCGTGTCGTTGGCCAGCCGCACGCCGTATTCCGCCTGATAAAGCTGCGGGCGCGGGTTGTCCGTCATGCCGCCGTCTACCGCCACGTAGGTGCGCACGCCGGGGATCTCCTTGACGCCCTGCACCGTGTAGAGCGTAATTCCCGCTTCACCCGCCACCCATCTCCCGGGTTCGAAGGCGACTTCGGGACGAGCCAGCCTCAGTTCGGCGCAGCGCGCGTCGACGCGGTCGAGGATAGCGGCGACAAAACGTTCCGCCGGCGCCCCGGCCGCGCCGGGACGCTCGGGAATGCCGAAGCCGCCGCCGAGGTCGAGCTCGCGCGCCGCAAAGCCCGTCGCCTCGCGCAGGCTGCGCATGATCTCCGTCATGCGGTCCGCCGCCTGCAGGTAGGTTCCGACGTCGCGGATCTGGCTGCCGACGTGGACGTGCAGTCCCGCCAGGTCGAGACCCGTCGCGCCGAGGGCGAAGCGCACGGCGCGCTCCAGATGCGCAAGCGGCACGCCGAACTTGCAGTCCTTCTGCGCCGTCTGGATGAAACGGTGCGTATGCGCCTCGATGCCGGGGCTGAGGCGCAGCAGGATCTTCTGCCGAGCGCCGCGTTTCGCGCAGAGGCGCGCCAGCAACGCCAGCTCGTCTTCGCTGTCGACAGCCACCGTGCCGACGCCGCGTTCCAGCCCGGCGGCGAGGAACGCCTCCGTCTTAGCGTTGCCGTGCAGCGTCACGCGCTCCATCGGGAAGCCCGCCGCGCAGGCGATGCGGAACTCGCCCGGCGACACCGTGTCGAGGCACAGCCCTTCTTCGTCGACCAGACGGGCCATGGCGACGTTCAAAAAAGCCTTGCCGGCGTAACAGACGCGCGCGTTTCGCCCCGCCACCGCGGCGCTCAGCCGCCGGCAGCGATCGCGCAGCATCGTTTCGTCCATCACGTACAGCGGCGTGCCGTATCGCCCGGCCAGATCCACCGTGTCGCAACCGCCCCAGATCAAATGATTCATTGCCATCCCATCCCTTCGGAAAAGTTCATAAAAAAGCGCGTCCCCGTGTATTTTTCGCAAATACACAGGGACGCGCTTCTCATTCTCGGCACGCGGTACCACCCTGCTTGGACGCAGCCGCCCCGCCGGGAGGACCGCGACAGCGCGGGAAGCAAAAAGACTCGCCCCCACGCTGTAGGGACGAGTCTGAAAACAGTCTCGCGGTACCACCCTGCTTGGACGCATCGCCGCATCCCGCTCGGACCCGATCACGAGGGTCAATCCGGGAAATTTACTCCGGCGCTCGGTGCGCTTTTTCAATTCCAGCTCCCCGGGCCTTGCCCGTCGGATTCTTTCACGCGGAAACCCTTTCAGCCTGTGGGGTTTCCTCTCTGGAGCCGCGAAAATGACGAATCGACGGGATCCGGTTCATCGCCTTTATCCCTATTCATCTGTTGGTGAAAATTATAATCGCAGTTTCCCGTCTGTCAAGAGCGAAATCGAAACAAGTTTTCACTGTTGCGGCAATTCCGACAGCCGTTTTTCGCGAGCGCATTTTTCCCCGACCCCGCGGCGGGACCGTCGCCGCTTCAGTCTGCTGCTGGAAAAAAGTCGGCGTTTGTGGTATTTTATCATAAGGAGGAAGGGTTTTATTCCGTGGCGGCACTTATTTTTCCCCGGACAATCCGCATAAAAATCCATTCTCAGAGGCAGGAGGGACTGATTCACATGACAGCACGCATCATCACCATCGGTCGCGAGTACGGCAGCGGCGGACGCAGCATCGGCGAACAGGCTGCCAAAATGCTGGGGTACGGATTCTACGACAAGGTCCTGATCGACCTCGCCGCCAAGAAGAGTGGTTTTGCCATCGATTACATCAGAAACACCGAGGAGCAGGTCACGCCCAATTATCTGTTCAACCTGGCCGCCAACGGCTATTACGCCAACTCGATGTTCATCAACGACGGGCTGCCCGCTTCGGACAACCTCTTTATCCTGCAGAGCAAGATCATCCGCGAGCTGGCCGAAAAGGGGCCGTGCGTCATCGTCGGGCGCTGCGCCGATTACATCCTGCGCGACCGCGCCGACTGCCTGAACGTGTTCATCCACGCGCCGCTGGCCGACCGCGTCGCCCGCGCCGTCGGCGAATACGGTCTGCCCGCGGAGGGAGCCGAGAAAACCGTGCAGCGCAACGACAAGATCCGCTCCAAGCACTACCAGTATTACGCCGGCAGCAAGTGGGGCCATATCCACCGTTACCACCTCACGCTCAACAGCAGCGCTTTCGGCTGCGAAGCCGCCGCGGCCCTGATCGTCGAGACCGCACGGCGGTTCGGGTAAAACTGGCCGCAGACAAAGACGGATCAAAATGTTCCACGTGGAACACCCGGTTTGGGATGACGGATGACGCTTCTTTGCAAACTATTGACTGAAAATAAGGTGTCGCTTTTCGACAACGAACGAGCCGCCGCGGGGAATCTTTTTGCGTCCCCGCGGCGGCTCGTTTTTACAGAATGTCGATGTACTCGCCGGCCAGCGCCTTGTTCATGCTGCGCACGGCGCAAAACTTGCCGCACATGCTGCAGGTTTCGCTGTGGTCGTCTTCGGGGGCGCGGCTTGCGCGGATTGCTTTGGCGGTCTCCGGATCGACGGCTTCCAGCCACTGCGCGTCCCAGTCCAGCTTGCGCCGTGCCGCGGCCATGCGGTCGTCCTGTTCGCGCGCGCCGGGAATGCCCTTGGCGATGTCGGCGGCGTGGGCGGCGATACGGCTGGCGATGATGCCCTGTTTGACGTCGTCCACATTGGGCAGGGCCAGATGTTCGGCGGGCGTGACGTAGCACAGGAAGGCCGCGCCGTTGGCCGCCGCCACGGCGCCGCCGATGGCGGCGGTGATGTGGTCGTAACCGGGAGCGACGTCGGTGACGAGGGGGCCGAGCACGTAAAACGGCGCGCCCCGGCAGATGGTCTGCTGCACCTTCATGTTGGCGGCGATCTGATCCAGCGGCACGTGCCCCGGCCCTTCGACCATGACCTGCACGTCCTTTGCCCAGGCGCGGCGAGTCAGCTCGCCGAGGCGGACGAGCTCCTCGATCTGACAGATGTCGGTGGCGTCGGCGAGACAGCCGGGGCGGCAGGCGTCGCCGAGGCTGATGGTGACGTCGTGCTCGCGGCAGATGTCGAGAATCTCGTCGAAATGGGAATAAAACGGGTTTTCCTCGCCGGTCATGCACATCCAGGCGAAAACGAGGCTGCCGCCGCGGCTGACGATGTTCATCGCCCGTCCGCAGCTTCTGATCTGCTCGATAGTTTTGCGCGTGATGCCGCAGTGGAGCGTGACGAAATCGACGCCGTCTTCCGCGTGCAGGCGCACCACGTCGACGAAATCCCGAGCGCTGAGCGTGGAAAGGTCGCGCCGGTAATGGATGACCGCGTCGTACACGGGCACGGTGCCGATCATGGCGGGGCACTCGCCGCACAGCTTGCGGCGGAAAGGCTGCGTGTCGCCGTGGCTGGACAGGTCCATGATCGCCTCCGCGCCCAGAGCGACGGCGCTCATCACCTTTTGCATTTCCACGTCGTAGTCCTTGCAGTCGCGGCTGACGCCGAGATTGACGTTGATCTTGGTCTTGAGCATGCTGCCGACGCCGTTGGGTTCGAGGCCCCGATGCCCGCGGTTGGCGGGGATCACGGCTGTGCCCTCGGCCATCCAGCCCATCAGTTCCCGAACGCTGCGGCGTTCTTTCTTCGCGACGATCTCCATCTCCGGCGTGACAATGCCTTTGCGCGCCGCTTCCATCTGCGTGCTGTAATTTCGTTCCATGTGACGGGTTCCCCTTCCTGCTTCCGCTGTTTCGCAGCGAAAATTCCACAGGACCGGCGTCGTTCCCGAAACGCAAAAAATGGAGCGGACTCCAACTGCGGAGTCCGCTCCAATCGTTTTCTCTGCGTCTCCCTCCGCGGGCATTATCCCAGCAGGTTCGGCGGGTCGGAACGCCAGTTCCCTCTCAGCCTGCGTGACGCAAGCTCCCCGGTTCGCTCTTCGTTTGATGCGTGACAAGTCTAGCAGGCCGCGGCCGATTTGGCAAGCGGATGGCGAGGGCGCCCCGCGGCACGAGAGGCTTTATTTCCCGCGGCTTCTGCCGTAGTCGAGCGCCAGCGCGGAAAACAGTTTTACGCCCAGCGGCACGACGGCGTCGTCGACGCGGAACTCGGCGCTGTGATGCGGCGCGCCGGTCCCCATGCCGAGGTTGATGTAGGCAGCGGGGATTTTTTCGCCGTAGTAGCTGAAATCCTCGGAACCCATGCTGAGCTCGCGCTCCACGAGGCTTTCCTCAAGCCCCTCGGCCTTCGCCACGTCCAGAATCCAGTCGATGACGCCGGGATTGTTGACGGTGACCGGATAAACCATCTCGTACTTCAGCTCGGCCGTGCAGTCCCACGCGGAGGCGATACCATCGACGATACGTTTGAAACGTTCGGGCATGGCTTCGCGCGTCTCCATGTTGGAACAGCGCACGGTGCCGCACATCGTGCAGGTGTCGGGAATGACGTTGCGGGCCTCGCCCGCCTTGATGGCGCCGATACCTACGACGACGGGTTCGAGCGCGCTCACTTCCTGCGGCGCGATGGCTGTCAGGGCGGGGATCAGGGCCGCGGCGCAGAGCATCGGATTGACGGCCTGATGCGGGCTGGCGCCGTGGCCGCCCTTGCCGTGGATGACGATGTCCCAGATGTCGGCGGAGGCCATCATCGGCCCCTTCTTCCAGCCGATTTTACCGGCCGGCATCTGGCTCTGCACGTGCTCGCCGATAATCGCGTCGACGCCTTCGAGCGCGCCGTCGGCGATCACCGCCGGCGCGCCGGAGCCGGGGCCGGCCTCCTCGGCGGGCTGAAACAGGAACCTCACCGCGCCGCACAGTTCGTCCCGGTGCTCCTGCACCACCTGAGCGACGCCGACGAGGATGGCCGCGTGGGCGTCGTGCCCGCAGGCGTGCATGACGCCCGCGCATTCGGACGCGACGTCGTGGGACGGATCCTCGGCGACGGGCAGCGCGTCGATGTCGGCGCGGATCATCAGCGTCGGTCCGGGCTTAGCCCCCTTGATCTCGGCGACGAGGCCGCACTGAGTGCCCTTGAATCCTTTTTTGATCACGGAAACGCCGAGTTCCGCCATCCGGGCGGCGATTTTTTTCGTCGTCTCCACCTCGCGCCAGGAAAGTTCCGGGTGACGGTGAAGCTCGCGGCGCAAGGCCACGGCCGCTTCGGAAGCGCGTGTGACGCTGTCCTGCCTGTCTGCCATCATAAAAGACCCCTTTCGAATCGTTTGAATTGTCGGCCCCGCGCCGCGGGGCCGCTTTCAGCCGCAAAACTAGAAAAACTTGACGAGGAACGCCGCCAGGAACACGGAGGCGATGGTGACCGTAGTGAATCCGGCGATGAGCATCTTGGGAAGCACGTGCGAGAGGACGAACTCCCGCTCTTCGTCGCTGCCGCCCAGCTGAGCGGCGACTTCCTCGGAGATGATCAGCGTGCCGGGGAAACCGATCATGCACGTGGCGCTCAGCGCCGCGGAAAGGCCCCAGCTGTACTTGAATATTTTACTCAAAAGGATGGAAGCGATAAAGATGCCGGCGACCGTGGCGCCGAAAACAATGAACAGCGGCCCGAGCAGATCGAGGATCATGCGCGGCGTCGCCTTGGCCAGCCTGATGTAAATGGGGATCATGATCGCGAACATGACCATGCCGTTCGCGTTGCCCAGCGTCATGATGTTCGTCTCGATGAAGCCCAGCTCGTGAAAGACGATGCCGAAAAGCAGCGCCATCACAAAAGGATGCACGGCGTTGCCCAGCAAGGACGCGGCCTTGAAGCTGAGCCAGGCGACGGCGAACGCTTTGGCGATGTAAACGTAGCTGGTCTGCCAGCGCTGGGGCATCGGCGGGATCAGTTTCTCCCACTTGGACGTGCCGGGCTGCCCCGCCGCCAGCGCGCGCTCGCCGGCGGCGAAACGGGCTTTGAGCTTTTTGCCCTCGTGCAGCAGGCAGTTGGAAGCGATGGGAATGCCGAAAAAGCCCTGCACCGTCAGCAGCATCGTCACGAACACGCCGATCGCCGTCAGCCCCTTGGCGTCGGCCGCCTCGGTCATGATCAGCCCGGCCACGACGCCGCCCGACACCGGGCCGGTCGCCGCCACGGCGTAGTTCCAGCTGATGAAGGGCGACGCGATCAGCAGGATCGCGCCGGCGCCGGCGCACATGCCGAGGAACGACACTGCCACCGTCCTCCACTCCTCCCGCAGCTTGCGGGCATCCATCATGCTGCCCATCTGCACCATCAGCAGGGCGATGAACGACGTGGCCAGCGGCACCATCTTGCTGTCCTCGAAAAGAGTCGTCGGCACCCCGCTCCAGAACAAAGCCAGGAAAATCACCGAGCAGATGAACATCATGCTCACGCGGGCACGGGTCTTCATCGCCAGAAGGTTCGCCGCAGCGTACACGAGAGCGATGACCGTCAATGCGCTTAACTGATCCATAAATACCCCACCTTTCGGGAATTGGCAACGAAAAATTTTTCAAGCGCTCATTTTACGTAAAACGCCTCTCCGGAAAAGGCGTTTCGGTAAAAACAGGGAAATAAAAAAACCGGCCCCCCTGCATGGGGACCGGTCCTTGATCTTTGCGCCACGACGTCTTAAACGTCGGACCTCAAGGAGATTCCCACGCAATGGACGCCGTAATAAAAGCCAAAGCAGAAATGGCTGTCGCAAATCCGTTTCATGGCGCGGAAGCTCCTTTTCTCTCGAATGAAATCACCGCGAACCGCGGATGAAGACATTTTTATCACGCAGACGGACAAAAGTCAATACCAGAACAAAGAAAAGATTCCGTCACTTTCGCGTCTTCCGGAAAACAGGCCCAGCTCCGCGCCGTTTCCGGAGAGTTCCCGCAGGGGCCGCTCGCGCTTTTTTTCGAAAACAAAAAGCGAAGGGGAACGAGATCATTCGTCATCCCGCCGCTCTCAAGGGTCTCTTCCTAGCGTTCCTCGCCCATGACGCGACGCGCCCAGCCGGAATCCTTCAGAATCGCGCGCCCCACACCGATCAGGTCGGCCTTCCCTTCCCGCAGCAGTTTTTCCGCGCCGGCGCCGGTGACGACGCCGCCGGTCAGCAGCACGGGAACGGAAACCTTTTCCTTCACCGCCGCGGAAAGCCGGCTGAAATAGCCCTCGCCGTCCAGCCCCGGCACCATGTAACCGCACATGCCGCCGGACAGGCTGATCATGTCGACGCCGCAGCGCTCGAAGAATGCCGCCGCCCGCGCGCCGTCCTCCGCCGTCGCTCCGCCGGGCATGTAATCGCCGGCGCCCAGGCGCAACGCCACGAGGTAATCGTCGCCGACGGCCTCGCGCACCGCGGCGATCACACGGCCGTGCAGGCGCACGCGGTTTTCCGGCGAAATGCCGTATTCGTCGCCGCGCCGGTTCGTCAGCGGCGAATAAAATTGGTCGAGCAGATAGCCGTGAGCAGAATGGAGCTCCACGCCGTCAAAGCCCGCCTCCTTCGCGCGGCGGGCCGCGGCGGCGAAATCGCGGACGATTTTGTCCAGCCCGGCCGCGTCCAGCGCCACGGGGGCGCGCGTACCGCGGCGCGGGTTCGTCACCGCCGAAGCGCCGTACGCCGGCAGCCCCGTCACCTCTTCTTTCGCCAAGCTGCCGGCGTGGTTCAGCTGAGCCACAAGCGGCGAGCCGTTGGCGTGCACCGTCCGTACCAGCCGGCTCAGTCCTTCGACGTCGCTGTCGCGCGAGATCGAAAGCTGGCACGGGCTCGCCTGCCCTTCCGGACTGACGTAGCAGTGCTCCGTTTCGACCAGGCCGATGAAGCCGCCGCGGGACTTCTCGTCGTACCAGGCCAGCGTCGCCGCCGTCACCGCGCCGCGATCGGCCTTTTCCGTCGCCATGGGCGGCATCACCAGACGGTTTTTCAGCGTCACGTTTTTGATCGTCACAGGCTCCTGCAAAAGTCGCATCGACATCGCCTCTTTCAGCACCGATTTTGTGAAAAAAAACAGCTCGGCTTTCATTATGGGGCAGCCGGCCTCCGATTTCAAGATCGGAACGAAGCGACAAAAAACGGCGCCCGAATCGCTTCGGACGCCGTACATTCCTCTGGTGGAGGTAAGGGGATTCGAACCCCTGACCTTTTGAATGCCATTCAAACGCTCTCCCAGCTGAGCTATACCCCCAGATGCGCCATCCGCGTTCCGGATGACTTGTGCATATTAGCACGACTTCATCAAAATTGCAAGAGGGGGCAATATTCTCCGCGCGCCCCGCG
>NZ_ADFP01000005.1 GCF_000177335.1 Pyramidobacter piscolens W5455 | reverse complement strand
GTTCGCGACGCGAGGCTGGATGGCCTTCCCCATTATGATTCTTCTCGCTTCCGGCGGCATCGGGATGCCCGCGTTGCAGGCCATGCTGTCCAGGCAGGTAGATGACGACCATCAGGGACAGCTTCAAGGATCGCTCGCGGCTCTTACCAGCCTAACTTCGATCATTGGACCGCTGATCGTCACGGCGATTTATGCCGCCTCGGCGAGCACATGGAACGGGTTGGCATGGATTGTAGGCGCCGCCCTATACCTTGTCTGCCTCCCCGCGTTGCGTCGCGGTGCATGGAGCCGGGCCACCTCGACCTGAATGGAAGCCGGCGGCACCTCGCTAACGGATTCACCACTCCAAGAATTGGAGCCAATCAATTCTTGCGGAGAACTGTGAATGCGCAAACCAACCCTTGGCAGAACATATCCATCGCGTCCGCCATCTCCAGCAGCCGCACGCGGCGCATCTCGGGCAGCGTTGGGTCCTGGCCACGGGTGCGCATGATCGTGCTCCTGTCGTTGAGGACCCGGCTAGGCTGGCGGGGTTGCCTTACTGGTTAGCAGAATGAATCACCGATACGCGAGCGAACGTGAAGCGACTGCTGCTGCAAAACGTCTGCGACCTGAGCAACAACATGAATGGTCTTCGGTTTCCGTGTTTCGTAAAGTCTGGAAACGCGGAAGTCAGCGCCCTGCACCATTATGTTCCGGATCTGCATCGCAGGATGCTGCTGGCTACCCTGTGGAACACCTACATCTGTATTAACGAAGCGCTGGCATTGACCCTGAGTGATTTTTCTCTGGTCCCGCCGCATCCATACCGCCAGTTGTTTACCCTCACAACGTTCCAGTAACCGGGCATGTTCATCATCAGTAACCCGTATCGTGAGCATCCTCTCTCGTTTCATCGGTATCATTACCCCCATGAACAGAAATCCCCCTTACACGGAGGCATCAGTGACCAAACAGGAAAAAACCGCCCTTAACATGGCCCGCTTTATCAGAAGCCAGACATTAACGCTTCTGGAGAAACTCAACGAGCTGGACGCGGATGAACAGGCAGACATCTGTGAATCGCTTCACGACCACGCTGATGAGCTTTACCGCAGCTGCCTCGC
>NZ_ADFP01000004.1 GCF_000177335.1 Pyramidobacter piscolens W5455 | reverse complement strand
GGCCTCCTTGGAGGCCTGGGCGGCATGTTCCGCCGCTGAAAAACCGCAGAAAATCCCCACGGGGATTTTTTATAAACGACAAATTGTTTCAGGAGGTGTTGCAGAAATGGCAGTAAGAATTCGTCTTTCACGTCACGGCCGCAAAAAGGTTCCTTTCTATCGTCTCGTGGTGGCCGACTCCCACAGCCCCCGCGACGGCCGCTTCATCGAGGAGCTCGGCACGTACGATCCCATGAAGGATCCCGCCGAGATCAAGATCAACGAGGAGTCCGCCGTGAAGTGGCTCCGCAACGGCGCTCTTCCGTCCGACACGGCCCGCGCGCTTCTCAAGAAAGCCGGCGTCTGGGCCAAGTTCTCCGAGAAAGCCGAGTGATGCCGATGGATTACCAGGCTCTCGTCAAAACCATCGCCGTCTCGCTCGTGACCAAGCCCGAAGCGGTTGAAGTCAACGCCGAAAAGGACGCCGAAGGCGTCCTCCGCGTGCTGATCCACGTCGCCGAGGAAGACACCGGCCGCGTCATCGGCCGCCGCGGCGCCACCATCAACGCCATCCGTCAGATCGTCCGCGTCTCCTCCGTCAAGGGCGGAGACAGCGTCGAAGTCGACGTCGCCGAGACCGGCGACAGAAACGCCGACGCCGAATAGCGATGTCCGCCGCCGCCAGAGTCGTCGTCGGGCAGGTCCAGGGCACTCACGGCCTTCGCGGCGAGATCAAGATCCGCCCGCTCACCGATTTTCCCGAACGCTTTTTCGAAATGGAAAGTCTGAGCTTCTACCGCGACGGAAAGCACGCGGGAAGCTATCGCGTGACAGGCATGCGCGACGCGCTGACGCGCGGCTGCTTTCTGGCCGCGCTGGAAGGCGTCGAAACCATCGAGCAGGCCGAACTTCTGCGCGGCTGCTCCGTGGAGATCGCCCCGGACGAGCGCGTACCGCTGGCGCCGGGCGAGTTCTGGATCAGCGACCTGATCGGCCTTGAAGCGTGCGACGACCGGGGGAGTAAGCTCGGCGTCGTCAAAGACATCGTCGACAGCGGAGCTTCTCAGCTCGTCGTCGTCAGGGACGACGGCGGCAAGGACCACCTGATCCCCGCCGCGCCGGAGTTCCTCCTCGGCGCCGACCTAGAAGCGCGCCGCGTTACGCTCCGTCTGATCGAAGGATTGTGGGAGCTGTGAGAGTCACCGTCGTCACCGCGTTTCCCGACTTTCTCGACAGCTTCGCGCGCACCAGCATCGTCGGCCGCGCCGTGGAAAAAGGGCTGATCGACGTGGAGGTCGTGAACCTGCGCGACTTTGCGCAGGGCAATTACCGCCAGATCGACGATTACAGCTTCGGCGGCAAAGGCGGCATGACCCTCATGCCCGAAGTGCTGGAGCGGGCGCTGCATTCCGTCCGCGGCGAAGGGACGAAAGTCCTCTTCCCCACGCCCGTCGGCGCCGTGCTGACGCAGGACCTCGTCGAAGCGCTCGCGCGCGAGGAGCATCTGGCCATCTTCTGCGGCCATTACGAAGGGATGGACGAGCGCTTCGTCGAGAAGTACGTCGATCTGGAATACTCCATCGGCGATTACGTCCTCACCGGCGGCGAGATCCCCGCCATGACGCTGATCGACGCGCTCTCGCGCCTCGTCCCCGGCGTCGTCGGCAAAGAGCTCTCCGTCACCGACGACTCGTTCTACAACGGCATGCTCGACACGCCCCACTTCACCCGCCCCGCCGTCTGGCAGGGCATGGAAGTACCCGCCGCGCTCACGTCGGGCGACGACGCCCTGATCGAGAAATGGCGCCGGCGTGCCGCAGCCAGCCGCACGCTCTCGCGCCGTCCCGATCTGCTCGGGCGCGCCAACGTGATGGATTATCTGGAGGACGAAGTTTACCTCGGACTTTCAGTCGATCCCAACGCGCCGGGGCTCGCCCCTGAACTTGCGCAGATCGCCCAAACCGCAAAAGCCTACGGCCTCGCGCGCGTGATCGCCGTGCCGCAGGCTCGCGAAGACTTCGACGCGTTCCGCAACCAGCTTTCCGAAGTTCCCGAAATCAAGTGCGTCTCCTCCGTCAGCCGCATGGCGGAGTGGGCCGCGAGAAAAAAGCATGGCCCGCTTCTCGTCATCGCCGCAGAAACTCCTTCAGGCATCCCATGGATGGAGGCCAAACGGCAAATGGTTGAAGCGTCCGGCCCCGCGCTGATTCTGTTCGGTGCCGCACCGGCACAAGGCCACGTCATCGCCATGCGGCCCCAGGAGACTCCCGGTGGAGAACTGCCTCGCACCGCTCTGATCTCCGCTACGCTGGACCGATTTTTCGGTTCCAGATAAAACACCTGACAAACAGGGAGGTAATGCAGTATGGATCCCAGAGTAAAACTCGTTGAGCAGAAATACATGAAGCCGGAGGGCGAGATCCCCGCCTTCCGCGCCGGCGATACCGTGCGTGTTTCCGTCAAGGTCAAGGAAGGCGCCCGCGAGCGTCTTCAGGCCTTCGAAGGCATCGTCATCGCCCGCAAGCACGGCGGCATCGGCGAAAGCTTCACCGTCCGCAAGATCAGCAACGGCGTCGGCGTGGAGAGGATTTTCCCCCTTCACTGCCCCAGCGTCGCCCAGATCGAAGTCAAGCGCCTCGGCCGCGTCCGCCGCGCCAAGCTGTACTATCTGCGCAAGCTCAGCGGCAAGAGCGCCCGCATCAAAGAGCGCCGCGCTTAATTTCAGTCAACGAGACAGAGTCCTTTCAGCGGTCTTTGACCGTTCGAAAGGACTCTGTTTTTGTATCCGCGTCCGCCTGTTTCGTTCCTGCTCTTCATTTTTTATCCTAAAAACATAAGCCTCCCCCGTTTCTGTCCAAGGTTGGGAAAAGCGTCGGGACACAAAGTGCGGAATCCCGGCGAAAATATAGTCATTGGCACGTTCTTCGTGTATAATGTCGATGCAATTTAAATATTTTATGCACGCGCTACAGAGATCAGAGGAGGGAATATCATGCGCAAGTTTTTAACGACTCTCTTGTTGGCAGCCGCTCTCTGCTCGGCGGCATCAGCCTTCGCGGCCGCGCCGTTCCACATCGGCATCTGCACGGAAACCGTCTCGCAGGCGGAGGACAATCTGCGAGGCGCGGAAGAGCTGATCCGCCGCTACGGGGACGTCGCCGACGGCGGTTATATCAAGCACATCACGATCCCGGACAACTTCATGACCGAGATGGAAACGACCATCAGCCAGATCGCGTCGTTTGCCGATGATCCGCAAATGAAAGTCGTTGTCGTCGTAACCGCCGTCCCCGGCACGACAGAAGCTTTCCGGCGTATCCGTGAAAGACGCCCCGACATCCTGTTGTTTGCAGGGCGCCCCCAGGAAGACCCTGGAGTCATCGAAAGCGCATCCGACCTCGTCGTCGATGTCGACAACATCTCGCGGGGCTATCTGCTCATCTACGCCGCCAAAGAACTCGGCGCCACAGATTTCGTACACATCTCCTTCCCTCGTCATATGAGTTCGGAGATCATCCTGCGCCGCGCAAGAATCATGGAAGAAACCTGCAAAGACCTGGGGCTCAAATATCATTTCGAGACGGCGCCCGATCCTTTGAGCGACGTGGGCGTGGCCGGCGCACAGCAGTACATCCTCGAGCACGTTTCCACCTGGCTGGACCGTTACGGTACGAAGACCGGCTTCTACTGCACAAACGACGCTCATACCGAGCCGCTGCTGAAGCGAATCGTCGAGCTGGGGGGGATTTTCATCGAAAGCGGTTCGCCGCTGTGCGGCTATCCGGGCGCGTTGGGACTGGACCTGTCAAACGCAGCCGGCGACTTTCCAGCTATTCTGAAGAGCATCGAAACGGAAGTCCTCAGGCGTGGAGCCGCCGGACGCATCGGCGCCTGGACGTATTCGGCCGGCTTCGTCACCGTAGCGGCGCTGGCGGAATACGGCAAGCAGTGCGTTGAACGCCACGTCGCTCCTGCATCGTTCAGGCGTCATTTTGCGCCCAAAGATCTGTTCAGGATCTATAAAGCCAACACTTCCGGAGCCTCCTGGAACGGCTCCTTCTATCGGGACGCTCAGACCGGCTTGGAAAAGAAGAATCATCTTATGGTCTATCAGGACACCTACGTCTTCGGCAAAGGGTACATGGGCGTGACAGATTTGGTGATCCCTGAGAAATATTTCAGCATCAAATAACGCGAAATCCAACGGGACAATTCACCTGATTCATTCAATCTTCCTCCAAGGTTACTCTTATTTTAAGGAAGATTAAATATGAAGTCAGCCAGTATTTACAAGACTTTGCGGACTTTTTACCAACACAAAATGTCCATCCTCAAACTTGTTTGAAAAAAGATTAAACCTCTGTAACCCTTGATTTTACTTGGGGGTACAGAGGTTTTTATACTACTTCTCATTTAAAGCACTCAATAATCCATTGTCTTACGGTAATACTCCTTATGGTCTGAGCGGTAAGATTTCTGATTGTGTCACACAGACGCTCGACAACGTCCTCAAGCGTCGAAAAGATCTCATTATGAAAACCTCGGCAGTTCTTTCCAAATCTGCTCGATGGGATTCATTTCAGGGGTGTAGGGAGGAACGTAAAACAGGGTGATGTTGGCGGGGATCTCAAGCGTCCTGGACTTGTGCCAGGCGGCGCCGTCGCAGCAGAGCAGGATCCGATCTTCCCAAAATTTTTGCGAGAGTTCCCGCAGGAAGACATTCATACAATCGGTATCGCAGTTGGGCATGATCAGAAAGAGGCTTTCTCCCGTAAGCGGCTCTACGGCGCCGTAAGCATAGCGGTATTCGCGGATGTGAAGGCAGGGAACGTTCGGTCGAATACCTTCTGCACCAGCAGTATTTGGGCTCGGCGACCCGGCCGAAAGCGGCTTCGTCTTGGAACATCAGTCTGACTTTGCCTGATGTGGACAACTCTTTGAGTCTCTGGACGCAAGCGTTAATCTTTTTGAGGCTTCGATGACCTCGTCGCATGCTTTCCTGGGATGGCGGCTGCGCGGCATGACTTTTCTCCAGCCATGACGCTTCAGGACCGCGTAAATCTGAGTCGGAGCGATAGCATGTCCAACCGCGGTCTGATAGGCCTGGGCTATTTCCGCAACTGAAACGATTTCTCCTTTCCCGGCTTTCTCGAGATAAGGGGCAAGTACGGCTTCTTCCTGTTCACAGGTCATGTTCCGATGGTTGCCAAGGTAATGGCATTGCAGCATATACGAGAGGCCTCGATGGATAAACTGCGAGATGATCTTGCTGACGTTCGTGAAGTGGTATTCCGTGATTTCGCTGATTTCCTTCAGACTTTCCCATTCGGCGCGCAGGCTGAGAACTTTCAGTTTCATCTCGATCCTTTTGTTCCGGTTCTTCTTGCGCGCCAGTTCGATCTCGGCCTTTTGTTCTTGGGAGATCTCGTATTTGAACGCCATTTGCGGCCACCTCGAGCGCATTATAAACTATACCAGATTACTAGACAATCCTGTCAGACATAGTATCAAACGCTGCTATGGCGCCTCTTATCTTACTTCTGCTCCGCTTTCCACAGCGGCTCGTTCGTATTGTCTGGGTTGGGATATCCCTTCGTCTTGCCCGTCCTTTTGAGCACGTCGAGCTTTCACCCTTAGAACATACAGACACTCATCCCGGTAATCGTAGTTCAGCGGCAGAGCAGCGCATATGGCTCCCCATCGTCAACCATCACCATCTCCAGAATAAGCGTCTCGCGGAGAACCGATTTGGGTAAAGCGTTCAATACCGCCGGCAGAATCTCAAGTGCCGCGCAAGCAATTTCGTTCGGTTCCCCGAATCGCTTGTGCAGCGTGTAAATTATAAAACCGCAGA
The DNA here is from genome assembly GCF_000177335.1 of Pyramidobacter piscolens W5455. Classification (NCBI taxonomy): domain Bacteria; kingdom Thermotogati; phylum Synergistota; class Synergistia; order Synergistales; family Dethiosulfovibrionaceae; genus Pyramidobacter; species Pyramidobacter piscolens. Next base: position 13,383 of record NZ_ADFP01000004.1, on the reverse strand, counting down.
CACGTTGACATAAATTTTTTATTCAGCTATTCTTCTGGCGGGAGTTGCCGGCAGCTCCTTATTACGAAAATAAGGAGCGCAATCTCATGAATCATGAAATATTCTCGGGAACGCATTACAATATTGGCCGTCAGTGGGGACAAAAAATAGCCCAACAGAACGTTTCACTCCTCTCTCAGATTCCCTTTCCGCTTTCCGAAGAAGCAGGAAACTTTGCTTCGGCCTGCCTGCCCGTTTATCAAAATTTTTTTCCGGAAATCCTCGATGAAATCCGAGGCGTCGCGGACGGGCAAGGCTGTTCCCCCGAAAAGCTGCGAACTCTTCTGTTCAGCCTCTATTCGATAGCGCCGGGCGCCAATTGTTCCTGCTTTGCGCTGTCGGGGAAAGGACAGATCCTGCTTGGCCGCAACAGCGATTTCTTCTTGGAGCTCAAAGAACGGAACATGAACGTCATTTACGACGTTCCCGCCGCCTCGCAGTTCACCGCGAACACGACCAGTTTTATACAGATGGAAGACGGCGTCAACCGTCACGGTCTTGCCGTTGGTCTTACCTCAGTTCTGCCGCGACGCATAAAACCGGGAATGAACGCGGGACTGCTGCTGCGCTTCTTTCTGGAAAAATGCCGTAACGTCGACGAGGTTATTCAGAGCATCGCCGAAATCCCCGTCAGCTCTTCACAAACCTTCACCGCCGCCGATCCGTCGGGCAGAATTGCTCTGATCGAATGCAGTTCCGAACACATTAGCGTCAGTTCCACTCCTCTACCGCAGGACTTTCTTTGCGCAGTCAACAGCTTTCATCTGACCACGATGGACAGCCGCCAGAAGGCCGCAGCCGAAGGGTGGTTCTCGGAACGCCGCTATCGAACGATGAGAGATTCCCTCATAAAGGGGCGCGTCGCCGACGCATCTTCCGCCCAAAAATTGTTGGGTGGCGAATACGGCTTTCTGTGTCAGTATCCCTCTAGTACAGGCAAGGATACTGTCTGGTCCGTCGTCTACGATCTCGCAAACAGAAAAATCTACCGCGCCGAAGGCAATCCGCAACGTTGTCCTTTCCGTCAAGACCAGCGATTCCCGTTCTGAAAAAAGAGTCGCAGCGATAAGACTTTAAAATGAAATACAAACCGAGAATGACTGCGGGGCACAGCAAACATTTTATATCCGCCGTACCCCGCAGTTAACGTATAGAGAGAAAAGACAAAGAAGACGCGACCGCCTTGAAACAACGACATCAAAAAACGCCCTCTCCGCATAACAGCGTCGTCAAGTTCTCTTTAATTTTAACAAAACGCTTTATAAAAAAATAACCGCTGGTTATTTTACACATTTACATTAAATAAAACGTGCCGTATAATAAAGTCCGAACACAAATAAAACATAATCATCATATGCTTCAAAACTTGGAGTATCACATATTAATGAGCTTTTTCAAGCAAGATGCTTCCAAAATCCTAAAAAGGACGTGGTGAAGAATGGGTATGGTAAAAAAGCTCGTAGGAACAGCGCTGTTTTTGAGTGTCATATGTCTGCCGGCTCACGCGATCAGGACGGAATACGTCGACGCCTATGCGGCGGAACCGGCGACCATCAACTGTCTCAAATCGAGCGCGACGCAAACCATGCGCATGGGCTACAACGTGCTGGATGGGCTCGTCGAATTCGACAACTACGCGGTGCTTCGCCCCTGCCTGGCCACAAGCTGGGAAGTTTCGGAAGACGGAACGACGTTCACCTTCCACCTTCGACGTAACGTCAAGTGGTACACTTGCGAAAAAGAAGAATACGGCGAAGTGACGGCTCATGATTTCGTTTCCGCCGCAAAGTGGGTTTTAACGAAGGCGAACGCTTCGACCATAGCCAACTCCATGTACAACAACATCGCCGGCGCCAAGGATTATTACCAGGGAACGTGCGCGGATTTCGCTACCGTAGGAATCAAGGCGTTAGACGATTACACGGTGCGGTATCAGTTCGTCAAAGCGCTGCCCTACGCTTTGAAGCTGTTCACGTTCCCGCTGTTCTTCCCCGCCAACGGTAAGTTCATCGAGGAATGCGGCGGCGAGTTCGGAACCAGCCACGATAAGCTGCTGTACTGCGGCGCGTATATTTTGACGGAATACGAACCCGAGTACGAGCACGTTCTGGAAGTGAACGAACACTATTGGAACCGCCAAGCGATGACCATTGAACGCATCATCGAAAAATACAACAAGGAAGCTTCGGCCAACGGGCCGGAACTTTTCCTGCGCGGCGAGATCACAACGCTGCTGCTGCCGGGAACGATCCTCGACGAGTGGATGAATGACCCGGTCAAGAAGACGATGATTCATCCGCACAATCATACGAACATGGCCTATTTCATGGCCTTTAACTTCGAGCCGAAATACGAAGAGGAATACGCTCCGCAGGACTGGCTTGAAGCGGTCAACAATCTGAATTTCCGCAAGTCGCTCTTCCACGGCTTTGACCGCGTCGCCGCTCTTATTACGATGTCTCCTTACGACTACAAGAAAAAAATGCTGAACACGTACAGCCGCCACGGCGTCGTGGGATACGACGGCGTGGATTACGTCATGATGGGGGGGCTGGCGAAATACACGCAGGGGGATTCTTTCGACAAAGAGAAGGCTCTGTCGTACAAGGCGAAGGCCATGGACGAGCTGAAGGGGAAGGTGACGTTCCCGATCAAAGTCGTGATGCCTTACAATACCGGCAACGTGGATAACGTCAATCGCGCGCAGGTCGAGGAGCAGCAGCTCGAAAATCTGCTCGGCCGCGATTATATCGATATCATTTTGGTTCCCTACGCGGCTTCAGGGTATTCGAGCGCGTCTCGGAACTCAGGCAAATTCTCCTTCACGGAATTGGGCTGGGGGCCCGACTTCGTCGATCCGCTCAGCAGTTTCGACCCGCTGATGAAATCGGCGCTGGCCGGCAAATGGAGCCGTCTCTACTTGGCCAGAGATTATGTGACGGCGGACGGACGCGGCCAGTTCGAAGCGATGGTGGACGAAGCCAATAAAGAAGTCAGGAATCTGAAAAAACGCTATGAAATGATGGCCCAAGCGGAGACCTTCCTGTTGGACAACGCCTTCGTCGTTCCTTTTTACATTTCCGGCGGCGGTTTCGAAGCCAGTTACGTAGACCCGTTCTCCGGCTATACGGGACAGTTCGGGCATTACAGCCTGCGCAAGGTCAAGGGAGCCGTCCTGCTCGACAAGCCCATGAATATGGAAGAATACGCGGAAGCGGAACAGGCGTGGCTCAAAAAACGCGCCGAAGAGTTGAAAGCGTCGCCGTATAAATAAGCGGCGTCCTAAAGTCCAAGAGATTTTTTGTCCAAAGATCAAATCTTGCGGCGCTCCGAAAAAGATTCGCAAAGCGGGTACGCAAACTGCACGGCAGCCGGAATACCCAACAGGCGACTTCCTCGGAGCGCCCTAATGCAATTCGTCGCTGATACGATCTCTTTTATAAAAGGTCGCGCAAGTTGCGATACAAGTTCTGTTAAAAACCGGCATAAAAACGTTCAATTTGTCAGGAGGGGGGATCGGCCCTGTTTCTCTATATTCTCAAGAGACTGCTTCAGGCGCTTTTGACGCTGTTCATCATCGCCACGGTAGTTTTTCTGCTGCTGCGTCTGATGCCCGAAGAGGGGTACTTCAACGCCGAGGAATACGACAAGCTGGACGCGATTCAGCGCGAAGCCATTCTGACGCAGATGGGGCTACGGGATCCCATCCACGTGCAGCTTACGAATTTTTACCGCAATCTGCTGCGCGGGGATCTGGGCAAATCAGTGGTTTTCAGGCCAGGCGTCCCGGTGATACGCGTGCTCAAACCCAAAGCCCCCTTCTCGATTTATTTCGGACTGAGTTCGGTGGCTTTGTCGCTGCTTATCGGCATTCCCATGGGCGTTTTCATGGCGCGCTTCAAGGGGAAGTTCTTCGACAATTTCGGCTCGTCCTATGTCGTTCTCATCAACGCCATTCCCGCAGCCGTCTACTATCTGTTCATTCAGCTCTATTTTTCGGCGATGCTGGAACTGCCGATGCTCTTCAACACACGTCAGCCGAAAAGCTGGATTCTGCCGACCATCAGCATGTCTCTGAGCGGCATCGCCTATTACGCCATGTGGATGCGACGCTATATGGTGGACGAACTGAACCGGGATTATGTAAAGCTGGCGCGCGCTAAAGGACTCAGCAGTTCGGCCATTATGTTCCGGCACATTCTCCGCAACGCCTTCGTCCCCATGGCGCAATATCTGCCTATGTCGATCCTGCTGACGATCTCCGGATCCATCTATGTGGAATCGCTCTTTTCCATCCCCGGCATGGGCGGATTGCTGGTCACGGCGATCCAGCGCCAGGATAATACGCTGGTGCAGGCGCTGGTGCTCATTTTTTCCTCGGTAGGAATCTTGGGGCTGCTTTTGGGCGACTTGCTCATGGCGCTCTGCGATCCCCGCATTAAATTGACGCGAAAGACGGCCGCACGATGAGCAAAAGAATCGAAAACCTCTGCGATCACATCGACGACACGGCGCGCGAAAAAGATCTTTTCTCCTTCGCGCAGTACGACGAAAACGCTTCGGAGCGCCGCGCCTACTCGAATTATTCATACTGGATTTCCACGTGGCGCGCGTTTACCAAAAAACGCGTGGCTATGGCGCTTCTTGCCTTCCTCGTTTGTCTGCTGACATTCACGTTGATACAGCCTTACCTTCCCTATCAGAAAAATCCCACGGAAATTTACCTCGCCAAAGATACGGGACGGCAAGATCGCAATCATCGGCCCGACGCCCAATTCTGGTTTGGCACGAATACGATCGGGCAGGATCTGTGGGCCCGTATCTGGAGCGGCACGCGCACGTCGCTGCTGATCGGTCTGGCCGTCGGCTTCTGGAACGCCCTGCTCGGCATCGTCGTAGGCTCGCTGTGGGGCTACGTGAGACGGCTAGACGCTTTGATCACGGAAATGTACAACGTGATCCGCAACATCCCCACTTCGATCGTTCTCATTCTGGCCTCGTATATCCTGCGTCCGAGCGTCATGACGATGATCATGGCAATGTGCATCACCGGCTGGCTGCCGATGGCGCGGTTTGTCCGCAACCAGATCGTCATCATCCGCGACCGAGAATACAATCTGGCCTCACGGTGTCTCGGCACTCCCACGCGGCGTCTTGTAGTCAAAAACCTGCTTCCCTATCTGATCTCGGTCATCATGCTGCGTATCGCTTTGGCCATTCCACAGGCGATCGGCATGGAAGTATTTCTGACCTATATCGGCCTCGGACTGCCGGTAAGCATACCTTCTCTGGGAAACCTGATTAATGAAGGACGCATCGTCATGATGAGCCCTTTCACCCGCTATCAGCTGATTTTCCCTTCCATTGTCCTGTCGGCGATCACCGTTTCCTTCTACGTGATGGGCAACGCCTTCGCCGACGCGGCCGATCCCAAGAACCACGTGTAAAAGGGGGCTCGCTTATGGACTACGCAAACGCCCAAACAATTCTTTCCATCCGGGACGAAGTCGTCAAGTTTCGTCTGCGCGGATACGAACTCACCGCGATTCGCGGCATCTCCATGGATCTGTATAAAGGCGAGAGCCTGGCTATCGTTGGCGAATCCGGCAGCGGCAAAACAGTTTTCACAAAGAGTTTTATGGGACTGCTCGAGGGCAACGGCTGGATCGACAGCGGTTCGATCATGTACAAAGGCCGCGACCTTGCCCATCTGAGAACCGAAAAGGAATGGCTGAAAATACGCGGACACGAAATATCCATGGTCTTTCAAGATCCGATGACCAGTCTCAATCCGCTGAAAACGATCGGCCGCCAGATCCAGGAAACCGTCGAACTGCATCAAGGTCTGAAACGCCGCGCCGCCCGCGAAAAAACACTGGAGATTTTGCTGGACGTGGGCATCTCCGCCCCGGAAAAGCGGTACAAACAATATCCGCACGAATTTTCAGGCGGCATGAGGCAGCGCGTAGTTATCGCAATCGCCATAGCCTGCCTCCCCAATGTGCTAATCTGCGACGAGCCAACGACGGCGCTCGACGTGACGATTCAGGCGCAAATTTTGAAACTCCTCCGCAGCCTGCAGGGAAAGTACGCTCTAACGATCATTTACATCACCCACGACCTCGGCGTCGTCGCCAATGTAGCCGACCGCATTGCCGTGATGTATGCGGGCGACATTGTGGAAGAGGGACTGAGCGAAGAAATATTTTACGACCCCCGTCACCCCTATACCTGGGCGTTGCTTTCGTCGCTGCCGCAGCTGGGCGTCAAGGGCGAAGACCTATATTCCATCAAAGGCGCGCCGCCCAGCCTGTTCTCGGAAATCCGCGGAGACGCTTTCGCGCCGCGCAATCCTCAAGCCCTCAAGATCGACTTCGAACAACGGCCGCCGTTTTTCGAAGTATCTCCCACGCACCACGCGCGCACTTGGCTGCTGGATCCGCGCGCGCCCAGAGTCGATCCTCCGGAAGCTATCCGACGTCTGCGTTCGCGCTGGAAGGAGACCGCCCATGACTGACCTCCGCGAAAAACTGCTTGAAGTGAAAAACCTCAGCGTAAGTTTCGGTTCCGGCAAACGCGCCTTTACAGCCGTCCGCGACGTCAACTTTCACATTTTCAAGGGAGAAACCTTCGGATTGGCAGGAGAATCCGGCAGCGGCAAAACAACGATCGGCAGAGCCGTGATCCGTATCAACGAAATCAGCGGCGGCGAAATTTTACTGCATGGCGAACGCATCAGCGGGCGCATCCCAAAAGCTCTGGATCGAAAAGTCGTCCGCTCGATCCAAATGATCTTTCAAGACCCTATGGCTTCCCTGAACGAACGGGCAAAGGTCGAATATATCGTTTCCGAAGGATTGCTCAGCCAGGGAATGGCTTACAACAACCCCGCCCGCCGCGAACTCGTAGCGCAAGCGCTTCTTGACGTCGGGCTGCTGCCTGAATTCGCCAGCCGCTTTCCGCACGAATTTTCAGGCGGCCAACGGCAGCGTATCGGCATCGCCCGCGCCCTGATCATGAACCCAGAATTGATCGTCGCGGACGAACCGATCTCCGCACTCGACGTCTCCATCCGCGCCCAGGTTTTGAACCTTCTCGCCAAATTGCAACGCGAACGCGGACTGACCTACCTGTTCATCGCCCACGATCTCTCAGTCATGCGTTTTTTCACGGATCGTTTGGCAATCATCCATCGCGGCAAAATCGTAGAAATGGCGGAAACGGAACAGATCTTCGCCCATCCGCTGCATCCTTACACGCAAGCCCTGCTTTCCGCGATTCCCCAGCCGGATCCGCTGACGGAACGCCGCCGCAAAATCCTCGTTTACGACCCCGCCCGTCATCGCTATGAAAGCGATCCCCCGCAGTGGTTCGAACTCGAGAGCGGTCATTTCGTTTTTGCGAACGAAGAAGAGCGCGCAAACTGCCAGTCGCATTTAAAACGTGAAAGCTTCTGATACTACTTCTCATACTATTTCTTAATTAAAAGGCCAAATGCAAGGGGGGTTGCGGGGGAGTTCGGTCGAGATGTTCCGCGTGACTGAACTCCCTCTTTTACGCTTCGCTCTCTGAGTGTCTGCAGCGTTTCCGTCACGCCGGGAAAGACATCGGCCGGCGTGAGCCGATGCAGCTGTTCCACGTAATAGTCGTTCTTCTGCCTGGCAAGGACTGACTTTTGCTCCGCCGTATAGGCGACGCCGCTGTCTTCCAGAAGGATATCTAGCGCATCCATGCGGCCGATGCCCCGCAGACGGCGGTTTTTCTCACGATCAAAGGGCAGATGCAGCTCACACGCCAGCCGCGACCACGCCCTGAAGTGATATTCGTCCGTGGAACAGAGCACGCCGTCCAAATCAAAAATAACCGCTTGCAGCAAATGTCTCCTCCATCTTCCAGACTGTCTGGATCCAACACACGCCGCAGATTAAAAGTGCAGGCTGCCTTCGCAGATGTACTCGCCGGATTGACGGTCAAAAAGCAAAATGTTGCTGCCCTTGAAGCAAACCGAAGTGCGCGCGCCGATCGAGATCACGCCGCTGCCGAAGATCACGCCGGTCAGCAGGAAATCGTCGACGCGCACCTTAATGGTGGACTCCATGCCGGTGGGCATGACTCCGTAAATGCGGCCCTCCAGCGCGCCGCTTTCCGCCAATTCCAGAAACTCGGGGCGGACAGCAATAATCACGTCCTCGTCGGTCAGCGCGGACAGATCGGTCGGAGAATCGTCTTCACCGCTGGCGCGGTCGATATGGTAGAGAAATCTCTCGTCTTTGTTTGACTTTTCCACAGAGCCGCTCTCCCGCGCCCTCTGGCTGCATTCCTCGGCGGCTTCGGCGGCGCGGCGATCGCGCTGAGCTGCCCACGCAGCCAGATCCACAGGACTCGCCGGCACAAACTCGGCGCGGCGGCCTCCGAGTGCGGTCAGGGCGATGGAGCCGTCCGGCTGCTGCTTGGCCTTAGCTTCGACAAAGTTGATAGGCGGATTGCCCACAAAGTCCGCGACAAAGAGATTTTTCGGATGATGATAGACTGTCAGCGGCGCATCATACTGCTGCAGGACGCCGTTGGACATCAGGCAGATCTGCGTGGCCAGCGTCATGGCCTCCATCTGATCGTGAGTGACGTAAACAAAGGTAGATCCGGTCTCCAGATGCAGGCGCTGCAGCTCGTAGCGCATCTCCAGACGCAACTTGGCGTCCAGATTCGACAGCGGCTCGTCCATCAACAGCACATCCGGCTCCGGCGCAAGGGTGCGGGCAATAGCCACGCGCTGCTGCTGGCCCCCGGACAGCTCGGCGGGGTAACGGTCCATGAATATGCCGATTTTGACAATGCGGCTGACGCGGCGCACGGTCAGGTCGATTTCCTCCTGAGTCAGCCGACGCACTCTTTTCATCACGGCGCCGTCTCTGACGACGCGGAATTCCGCGTCCAGCTCAGCGCCGGCAGCCTGTGCGGAATGTTTGGCATTCTCGACTTTGCGGCGCAGCGAGGCAACTTCCGCTCCCATATCAGCTTCTTTTTCCAAATGATAGCTGAAAAGCTTCTTGGCAGTGTACTGCGAAATCGTATAGGCATCGATGAGCTTGAGCGTGGCTCTCTTTTCATCCAGCGCCCTCTCTTTCGTGAGGCACTCGCCCAAGACCTTGCGCACATCTTCGGCATTCTCCAGCAGCTCGGCCAGACGGGCGGCATTTTTCGCCTCGAAATCGATTTCCGGCAAAGCCTCTTTGATATTCGTCAGACCGAAGGAGATATTCTGATACACCGTCATGTTGGGCCAGAGCGCGTAGTTCTGAAACAGGAAACCGACTTTGCGCTTGTTGGGAGGCACGTTGATGCCCAGCGAGGAATCAAAAACGACCCGATCGCCGATGGTGATCCGTCCGACAGTCGGCGTTTCCAAGCCCGCGATCATGCGCAAGACAGTGGTTTTGCCGCAGCCGGAAGGGCCAAGCGTGGTCACGAAGGCGTTGTCTTGAATGGTGAGGCTCAGATCTTCCACCGCATAGAATTTGCCCCAGCGCTTTGTGATATGTTCCAATTTGATTTCAGGCATGGCTTTTATCCTCCGATTCCTTTATCCAGGCTCGCTCCGGTGATCTTGTTGACAAGCGTGTTGCAGACCAGGATGGTGATGATCAGAATAAGGTTGATGCCGCTGGAAAAAGCGTACAGTCCCATCTCGTCAAAGTAATCCAGCGTGGTCGAGAGGATGAATCCCTGTGTGCACAGCAGCATGAACAGCGACAGCTCGCGCAGGCAGGTCATGAACGGCAGCAGATAGCCGCTGATGATGGACGACTTTTGAATAGGGATGATGATCTCCGTCATGCGCTTGAGCCAAGGAACGTTCTGAATGACGGCGGCCTCCTCGATCTCGCCGGAAAGCTGCAACATCGAATTCAGAGCGGAACGGCTGGCAAAAGGAATGTACTTGACCGTGCCCACGACGATAAGCACCGTGTAGGTGTTGAACAGATTGATCCGGTCCGTCGAGAACAGAACGAAATAGGCCACTCCCACGGCAATGGACGGCATCAGATACGGCAGGAACGCCACGGAATTGACGTAATTGGCGAAACGGTTCCTGCGGTTTTTGGAGACGGCATAACCGATCATGGTGCCGACAGTTCCGGCAATCAGCGCGCAGCACACGGAAACCCACAGAGTGCCGCCAAAGGCGCGCCAAATGGTCGCGTTGTAGAGCATGCCCTTTTGGCCGTACATGCCGCTTTCGGTGACATTTTCGCTGATCGTCCACCACTTCGTGGTCAGATTGGCGATATTGCCGGTGTAGAGGAAGGAATAATCGCCGGGGTTGGGCAGAAACGTCTCAAAAGCAAAGGAAATGATCGGGAACACGCTGGTGAAAAACGTCAGGACGACCAGAAACAGAGCAATGGCATACTTGCCCCCGCTGCCAAGGCTGAGCTTGGAAATCTGACCGGATTTTCCGGTGACTGTGGTGTAATTCTTGCGGCTGCGCAGAGATAGCTCGTTGAGCAGCATGATCGCCACGCCGAACACCATCATAATGATGGCGAGGATGCTTGCTTCGCCGGTATATTTGGAGTTCATCGAGACATACTTGGTAGACAGGGTGGTAAATTTCAAATAATGGGGCACGGGATAGGAGCCCATCGCGCTTCCAAATACCAGCAAAACGGTGGACAGAATCGCCGGCTTCACCATCGGCAGCGTAATGCGCAGCATTGTCTTGCAGCGCGGCGTGTCAAGGATCGTGGCAGCCTCCTCCAGATTCGCGTCCATGTTGCGGAAAATGGCGCCAATCAGGATACAGGCGAACGCCGCATAGTGCAGCCCCAGCACCATGACGCTCGGGAAAAGCCCCTGACACCACCAGATCGGCATCCGGATGCCGAACAGCGAGGCGAGAAGCCCGTTCGACGTGCCGGTAACGGCGTTGGAATTGAATAGATTCTGCCACACCACAGCCAGCGTCCACTGGGGCATGATGTAAGGGAAGATAAAGACAGAGCTGAGATATTTTTTCCAGGCCAAATTGGTCCGCGTCAGCAGGAAGGCAAAAACTCCGCCGTAGAAGATGGACACAAAACAGGTGCCGACGGCCAGCTTGACCGTGTTGAGAAGCGGAATCCAAAGATTGTTCTTCGCCAGTCGGCTGGTAAACAGATCGATGTAATTAATGGCGCTGTAGCCGCTCGCCTGTTTGCTCAGATAGGCGTCTATGGTACCGGGATGAATCTTAAAGGTGTCCTCCACAATGGCAACGATCGGCGCCACGGTAGAAAACGTCAGCACAATGCCCAAGAGTACCAGAATGACATTGTAAGGCCTCGAAAAAAAGGTTTTGAGACTGTTTCGCAGAACCATTTTTCTTGAGATGCCAAAGGAACTGCTCATGGCGGGCTCCTCTCTAAAAAACAGCGTCCCCGGAGCGCATCGAATCACTCGGGGGACGCATCTGGGACGTCGCTTATGCGCGCCAGCCGGAACTCAGCTTATTTTGCGCCGGAAGCGTATTTGGTCAGCGTCTCAATCCAACTGCCCACGGTGAAAGCGACGCTCGCGCAGTACTCGGGATCTTCGATGACCAGCTTGCCGTCATTGATCCACCACTCGTAGCCGCGGTCGTTCTTCGCCGGATACTCCGTGGGATCGTCCTTCGTGGCGGCGCCGCCGTTTTTATGGTTGTAGATGGCCTCATTCTTGGCCAGGACCACGGGATTTGCGGAATAACCGCCCATATCCTTGCCCCAGGCGGAGAATCCGTCGGTCGTGCAGGTCATGTACGCGATGAAGGCGCAGGCCGTCCAAGGCAGCGGACTGTTGTCGGTGACAAACAGGTAATGGCAGTAACCGTAGCCGCCCATGCCGGCGTAGCCGTCCTGATACGCCGCGATCTTGATGTTGTTCTTCGATACGGCATCGGACTCCTTGACGGAACGAATTTTGGAGTACACCAGCAGGCCGAACTTATTCACCGCGGACGAATCCACCAGGATATTGCAGATGGGACCGTCGTCGGTTTGGGCGTTGTAGCTTTCCACCCAGAGTTTGATCCATGCCAGAGCGTATTTACCATTCTCACCCAGCCCCAGATCGGCGGCCTCGGAAGCCATTGCGTTGATGGTGGGCATGAAGTACGCCCGCTCGTCGGCGCTCAGCGCTTCGAAGGCATCCTTCAAAACCGTGGCATAGTCCTCGCGGGTCAGCATATACAGGAAGTTCTTGCCCACGATCTCGGAGTCGATATCCATGTAGAGACCATGCTCATCCTTGGCGACAAAGTCCCAGCAATTGTCGTAGACCTTGTTTTTGTTAACGCAGTTGTACATAAAGACCTTGTTCAGCGTCTGCAGAGGCAGGTAGGCAGGATACGCGTCGGCAGCGAGACCGTTGGCTTCCGCCCATTCCTTGGGAATAAAGGTGTCGAGGATTCCCGTCCTCACCATCTTGCTCTCGATCTGATTGCCATCCTGAATCAGCGTCATGGCAAAGGTGCCGCTGCTCTTCAGAGAGTCGGCCGTAAGCTGATCAAAAATCTTGTTGTTCTTGGGCTGCTGCCACTCAAAATCCAATTTGTACTCGGGATTGATGGACTGGAGATACTTGATGAACAGAGGCAACGCGCTCTTGCCGCGGCTAGAGTTGCCCACGCCGTAGAACATCTTGCCATTGGACTCTTCAATGGCTTTTTTGGCCAGTTCCTCCATGGACATCCCCTCGGCCTGCTTAATGATACTCTGCACGGCGGAACTCTTCCCCGAAGTCTTGGCGCTGCCGCAAGCGGTCACGGAAAGCATCATTACTGCTGACAAAACCAGACATACAGACTTTTTCATCGTACTTTTCCTCCCATCAGATTTTTGAAACTTTGGAGCTGCCAATAATCATATTGTAGCAAGTGTTCCGTCAAATGAATAGAGGAGAATTATACTTTCTTTTAGCGTTTTTAATCTTAATTCCACCGCAATTTTAATACTGTTTCTTAATTAAAAGGCCGAAAGCAAGGCTATGAGCGGAACGAAATGGTATCGAATGTCATTAAAAATAGTACTATAGTTTCGAGACTGCCTCTTTAAAATTCTCATTTGTGAAGCCCTGAGATCTATTTTCCTCTCAAGAGGGCGAAAGAAAGCCAAAGAGGACAAGAGAAACATCACAAGGCCGAAGAGCGAGCAGAGTTTATAAAAAGGCCGGCCAGCGGCGGGAAGGATTTTCCGCAGCGGGCCGGCGATTTTTGAGCGAAGATTTTTAAGCGAAGATTTTTGAGCGGAGAAAGGAAGAAAAAAAGAGAAGAAGGAAGAAGTAAAGAAAAAGAAGGAAGAAGAAGGAAGAAAAAAACAGAGACACAGG
>NZ_ADFP01000003.1 GCF_000177335.1 Pyramidobacter piscolens W5455 | reverse complement strand
CTGCCGCATCTGGAGAGGAGACCGCCAGCCCAGCACTGCCATTGGGATGTTGTTAGACCTGCGAAAGTAGCGCTTCATCTGGATCTGCAGGTCAACATAAGAGTAAAAGCTCATGAAGTTGTAGAAACGCTCCTGGTCGTTACGATGGCTCCTCTCGACCTTTCCGTTATGCCTGGGTGTACGGGGGCGGATCCTCTTGTGGGCGATACCCAGCTCATTACAGAGGACATCCAGCGGATGAATACGGTTCGTCTTCTTAAAGTGGCAGAACTCGGCTCCATTATCCGTCTGGAGAACCTGAGGCCTGTATTTGAAGTAAGCAATGGCACGCTTGAGGAAGTCGCAGGTAGAGAAGCTGCTCTGTTCCATGTAAGGGTAAATGAAGCGCTCTCTGGAGGCCTCGTCGATGACGGTGTACTGGTAGAACTTCTGAGGTATTTGTCCGTGATAGCAGGATGCAGGAACATATTTAACGTCCATCTGCCACTTGATGCCGAGCTGCTTGGGCGTATGG
>NZ_ADFP01000002.1 GCF_000177335.1 Pyramidobacter piscolens W5455 | reverse complement strand
ATCCGCGGCGGCACGTACCATAACGTCGGCGACGCCTTGAGCGCCGTAGACACCCAGTTCAACAACATCTACAACAACTTCGGCAACGTCTACAACCAGATGGGCGACCTGCGGCGCGACCTCAAGAACGTCGGCGCGCTCGGCTCGGCCCTGTCGGCGCTCAAGCCGATGCAGTACGACCCGCTTGAGCCCGGCCAGATCATGGCCGGATTCGGAGCGTACAAAGGCGAGTACGCCTTGGCGCTGGGTTTTGCGCACTACGTGAAGGAAGACTTCATGGTCCACGCCGGAGTGTCGCTCACCCACCACGGCGAATCGATGGCCAACGCCGGGCTGACGTGGAGGATCGGCCGCAAGAAAGACAAGGACGAGATCCCCGAACGTTACCGCAAGGGCCCGATGAGCAGCGTCTACGTGATGCAGAAGGAGAACGCACAGCTGCAGGCGCAGGTGGCCTCGCATGCGCACGAGATCGCGGAGTTGAAGGCTTCGCAGGCCCGCGAACAGGCCGAACTGAAGGCGCGCATGGCGGCGTTGGAACGGATGTTGCCGAACGGCTCGAAACGGAAATAGCGTTTTAGCTCGACACCCCGATCCTTGTATCGGCGGAACGAAAAGAAGGGCGGACCGAAAGCGTCCGCCCTTCTTTTCGTTCATGATGCTGACACTGTTTCTTGATAAAAAGAATTAACTTGGCTCGCTGGGTGCTCCGAAAAACTTATCCGCGCGCGGGCAGGATTTCGACCCAATACCCGTCGGGGTCCTGGATGAAGTAAATGCCCATGGCCGGATTTTCGTAGCAGATGCAGCCCATTTCGCCGTGGAGCGCGCGGGCCGCCTCGAAATCGTCGGCGCGCAGGGCCAGATGGAACTCCTGCTCGCCGAGGTCGTACGGCTCGGCGCGGTCGTGCAGCCACGTCAGCTCGAGCTGGAAGTCGGTGACGCCGTCGCCCAGGTAGACGATCGTGAAGCCGTCGCCGTCGATGCGGCGGACCTCTTTCAGCCCCAGCGCCTTTTCGTAAAAATCCATGCTCTTTTTCAGGTCGAGGACGTTGAAGTTCGTGTGGATAAAATGGAATTTCATAGGCAACCTCCTTGAGATCGTTCGAGTTTTTTATTCTATCACAGCGCCCGAGAAAAGATGAACGCGATATGGGCCGTTGGAAAAAAGGATTCGGGGTTAATTGATGCAATCGGTTGCATAAAATCGTTTCGCGGAGTATAATCCGTGTCGGTAAAAACGCGCCGCAGGGTTGAACGAAAGAAACGCAATGCCGGAAGGAGGAGTTTTATGTCTTGGAACCGCAAGAACCTGCTCGATCTGAACGACTGGATGCCGCAGGATTTCGAGGATTTCGTGAAGCGCGCGCTGGCGTTGAAGCCGCGCCTGACGAGCGCGCCGAAGCGGCCGCTCGATTCGCTTCGCGGCCTCACCGTGGCGAACCTTTTCTTCGAGAATTCCACGCGCACCCGCAACTCGTTCGACGTCGCCGAACGGATGACCGGCGCCGAAGTCATCGACTGGAGCGCTTCGGGCTCGAGCATGTCCAAGGGCGAAAGCCTGCGCGACACGGTCTGGACGCTCTGCGAGATGGGAGTCAACGGGCTGGTGGTGCGCCATTCCGCGACGGGGATGCCTTATTACATCCAGAAGCTCGTGCCGCACGTCCCGGTGTTCAACGCCGGCGACGGCGCGCGCAGCCATCCGACGCAGGGGCTGCTGGACGTCACGGCGGCCGTGGAGCGTCTCGGCAGCCTGAAGGGGAAAACGCTGGCGATCATCGGCGACGTCCGTTACAGCCGCGTGGCGCGCAGCGACGTCAAAGCCTTTCGCGGCATGGGCGCGCGCGTGATCCTCAGCGGCCCGCGCACGCTGATGCCGACGCGTCCCGAGGCGCTGGGCGCGGAGTACGAGCCCGATCCGCGCGCGGCGGCCGCGCAGGCGGACATCCTCGGCTTGCTGCGCGTGCAGCTGGAGCGTCAGGAAGCGGGGCTGTTCCCTTCGGTAAAAGAATATCACGCGCGCTACGGCGCCACGGAGGAACTGCTGGCCTGCGCCCGTCCCGGCGCGGTGGTGATGCATCCGGCGCCGATCAACCGCGGCGTCGAGGTCGCTTCGTCGGTGGCCGACGGCCCGTCGAGCCTGATCCGCGAGCAGGTGCTCTGCGGCGTGCTGACGCGCATGGCTCTGCTCGACATCTGCCTGGGAGGTGACGCGCGATGAGTTTTCGCGAAGCAGTGGATCCGCGAACGTTGGAATTCTCCGAAAAAATCCTGGAAGCCTGGCGCATCCCCGCGGCGATCGATCTGTTCTGCCGTCGCGGCGCCAAAAGCGGCGCGGCGCTGGCCGCGGAAGCCCGCC
>NZ_ADFP01000001.1 GCF_000177335.1 Pyramidobacter piscolens W5455 | reverse complement strand
CGGCAGAGCGGGGCACCGCGAGGTCCCAGCCCTGCCGCCCGGCAGATCATGCTATTATTTCACGATCCTCAGATTCGCGTTCACGACGTTTTCGAACTGGCGGAAATGCGGGACGAACCCCTGCAAATTATTGCTTACGGCCGTGATCTGCGGACGCGGGCAAATATAGACGGCGGGAGATTTTTCGGCGATATGCAGCGACAGCTCTCTGGCGATCTTTCCGCGCTCTTCCCTGTCGCCGGCGGCGGCAAGCCGCGACAGCAGTTCGTCCACGCGATCGTCGCGATAGCGTCCGTAATTTGCGGCGCCGCTCGCGCCGTACTGTGTGTTCAGAAATCCGAGAATATTTCCGAACGTTCCCCAGCCCTCGATGGCGCCGTCCCAATCGCCGCTCTTGTAGGCGTCGGACATCAGGGAATAATCGCCGTGCCGGACCGACACGTTCACTCCCAGCCTCCGCCACTGTATCTGCACGGCCTCTCCCAGCGCCTTGTCGTTGCGGAAGCTGCGCACGGTCATGGCGAGCGCGGCGCCGTCCTTGCGCCGGTAGCCGTCGTCGCCCAGCAGCCACCCCGCCTCGTCGAGAAGCGCGGCGGCCTTTTTCGGATCGTAGGAATCGAAAAAGGCGTTTTTGATGTCGGCATAGGCGGGATTCGCTCCCAGCCAGGTCGTTACGGGTTCGCTCAGTCCTTCCATGCCCAGAAGGATCAGCTCGCGGCGGTCCAGTCCCCAGCTCAGCGCCCGGCGCACGCGCTCGTCGCGCAAAGCGTCCTTTTCGGCGTTGAGGTAGATCGTCATCGTCTGAGCTCCCGGTACCATGACGATATGAGAAGCCGCGTTTTCATCAAACTGTTTATAGGCGGTACGATCGATATCCATCACCACGTGATACTGACCGCTCAAAGCCGCCATGACCCGCGCGTCCGAATCCCCGATCTGTTCGTGGATCACGCGCTGGATCTCCGGCTTCGTTCCCCAGTAATTCTCGTTTTTTTCAAAAACCATGCGCCGCGACGGTTCGAAAGAGACGATCCGGTACATGCCGGTATAGTCCGCCGAGCTGACGCCATTGTACGTGTACGGCGCGGCCGTGTTGTGAATGACCAGCTGGGGATAGGAGAGGTTTTCGGCGATGTCCACGTTCGCGGCGTCCGTCACGACCCGGATCGTATCGCGCCCCGCGGCGGAAAACGTCATTCCCTTCAGATAGGGGTTGGCTTTCATGTCCAGCTCCTTCGAGCGCATCAAAGAAGCGACGACGGCCTCCGCCGTCACCGGAGTCCCGCTCCAGAAAACGGCCTCGGGACGCAGGCGGATCTCCCACGAATGTTCGTCCAGCTGAATCGCTTCCTTGGCGAGCGAAGGCCGGATAATCCCGTCGGCCCCCGCCTTGAAAAGAATCTCGGCCGCCCCCATGTTCAGGAGGTAATCCGCGGCGGGGTACACCGTCGGATCCACGCCGCAGGCGATCTCGCTGCCGGCGACGACCAGTTCGGACGCGACGGGAACGCCGCGGGGCGCCGCTTCGAGCCTCCCGACTGGCGACGTCAGCGCCAAAAGCGCAATCCCAAAAGACAAGAACCGTACGTATCCTTTCATTCGGTCAGAATCCTCTCTTCCTTGTTCATTTCGTCAAATTAGCTTAAGCTAACCAATATACCACGCAGTCTAGCACAACGGGAATAATTTACAAAGAGAATGATTTCGATTAAAATCATTCGATAAAGTAATTGGAAGGCGAGGACAGACATGAACACGGAGCAGCTCAAGACGTTTCTTTCTCTTGCGGAGACAAAAAATTTTTCGCGTTCCGCCGAGGCGCTGATCATTTCTCAGTCCACGGTGAGCAAACGGATCGGCGAGCTGGAAAAGGAGACGGGGCAGCCGCTGTTTCTGCGCGGGCGCGGCGGCGTCAGGCTGACCGGCGCGGGGCAGGCCCTTCGCGAATACGCCGAACAGATCGTGAATCTGGAAGAAAAAGCCCTGAGTCAGATGAACCGCACCGGCCAGTATTCAGGGTATCTCATCCTGGGGAGCGCGTACGCCTACTACGACATGCACCTTTGCAGCCGTCTCCGCGTCTTCGCGCAGCGTCATCCCGACGTCTCCGTGCGGGTAAAGTGCGGGCATACGGGCGCGCTCCTCAACGAGCTGAGGCGCGCGCTGCTCGACGTCGCCTTCACGCACCACCCGTTCCACAATCCCGATTACGTCTGCACATGCGTCGGCGAAGACGAACTCGTCCTCGTGACCGACGCGAAAAACACGGAACACTGCGGCGGCATTTCATACGCGAGCGTCAAGGAACTGCCGCTGATAGATTCCAACTTTCTTTACGGGACGACGCAGCGCCGCCTTTTCCCCCCTTCCTGCCAGTTCCAGCTGAGAATGGATATCGCCTCGTGCGCTGTGCCGCTGCTGAAAGGCGGCGGCTGGTACGCCATTTTGGCCAGAAAACACGTGGAGGCGCTGCTCCAGTCCGGCCGGCTGCGCGTCATTCCGATACGCGGCGAAGAGATCCCGCCCGTCCAGCACTATATGGTTTACCGAAAAGAAAGCGGGCAGCAGCCCGCCGTTCAAAAATTTATTTCCGCGCTCTGAACGGGAACATGCGTTTTGCGCCCGTCACGCCCTGCGGATAAAAAAACAGGGGAGTCATGGCCGATACCAGCGGTCAGCCGTGACTCCCCTGTTTTTTATACGTTCCGGATCGTTTTCTTCTCAGCAACGGCGCCACGTGACGGCGGCGCTTTCGATCAGTTTTTCGACCAGCTCGGGCAGCGGCACGCCGGCGGCTTCCCAGAGCTTGGGGTACATGCTGATGGCCGTAAAGCCGGGGATGGTGTTGATCTCGTTGAAGACGACGCGGTCCGTGTCTTTTTCGAGGAAAAAGTCGGCGCGCGAAAGGCCGCGGCAGTCCAGCGCGCGGAAGATTTTTTTCGCCATGGCGCGGATCTCTTCGCGCTTTCCCGGCGGAAGCGGCGGATCGACGACGGTGCGCGAGGCGCTGCTGCGGTACTTGGCGTCGTAATCGTAGAACTCCGCGCCGGCGAGGATCTCGCCCACGCCGCTGGCCTCGGCGTCCCAGCCGCCGAGGAGCGCGCATTCCAGTTCGCGGCCGACGATGGTCTCCTCGGCGATCACCTTGCAGTCCTGCGCGGCGGCCAGTTTCAGCGCTTCGACAAGCTGCGCGCGGCTTCCCGCCTTGGAGACGCCGCAGGACGAACCGGCATTGGACGGCTTGACGAAAACGGGATAGCTCAGCTCGGACTCGACGCGGCGCACGACGCCGCCCATGTCGTCCAGTTCCTCGCGCCGGAACGCCGCGTAGCGGGCCTGCGGGATACCGCAGCGCGCCAGAACGGCTTTGGTCGTCGCTTTGTCCATCGTCGCCGCCGACGAGAGCACGTCGCAGCCCACGTAGGGGATCTGCGCCAGTTCGGCGATGCCCTGCGGGCAGCCGTCTTCGCCGTAAAGGCCGTGCAGCACGGGAAAAAGCACGTCGACGCGCGCCAGCGAAAATTTTTCGCCGTCGCTGAGCAGAACGCTCTTCAGCGCCGCGTCGGGCAGCAGCGCCGCGCCCCGGCGGCCCCGCCGCCACTCGCCGGAAGCGATCTGATCGGTCGAATCGACGTGGAGCCAGCGCCCTTCCTTGGTGATGCCGATCAGCAGCAGATCGTACTTTTCCCTGTCGATATTGCGGGCCACCGTCGCGCCCGAAACGCAGGACACTTCGTGTTCCGACGACTGGCCGCCGAACAGCAGCGCCACTTTTTTCTTCGTTTCCATTTCGCACCTCGCCATAAATCGCGGACGCGTCTCACAACGTGTCCGCGTTCTTTTTCCCCAAACTACTCAATCCGCTCGAAGTCGGCCGCGCCGTGTTTGCAGAGCGGGCACACATAATCGGGCGGCAGTTTCTCCCCTTCGTACACGTAACCGCAGATCTTGCAGCGCCGGCCGTTCTTCCGTCCGGATCCTGCGCCGCAGAGCCCTTTTCCGCATCGAAATTCCGAAATTCCTCCGGCCCCCGCCGATACATTCGACGCGGTTCCCTCTGCTTGGACGGCGCTTATTTTTCTTTTCGATTATACCATGCGCGGACAACGGCTCGCCGCCGCGCTGTTGGGAAAGGGGCGAAAACGATTCAAAGTCCGGAACATTCCGCCCCAGCGGAGAACTGCGCTTCATTCAAGCTGTAAAGGCTGTCCACGAACAGCGCGCGGAAATACGCGGGGCCGCGGCGCGCCGATCGCGTTCCGGCAGCGGCCAGCTCGCCGCTCAATCCTACGACGGCGCAGACGGCGACGGCCGCCAGCGGGGAATTTTCGACCGCATAGGCGGCGCCAAGCAGCGACGACAGCACACAGCCCATGCCCGTGACGCGGGTCATCATCGCATCGCCGTTGCTCACGCGAAAGGTTTGGCGGCCGTCGGTCACCACATCGACGGCGCCGGAGGCGACGACTGCGCAGTCGTGCCGCCGCGCCAGCTGCGCCGCAATTTCGTGCGCAGACGCCGCGTCTTCCGAAGGCGCGTCGACGCCTGCCGCCGTTCCCGTATCTTCGAGCAGGGCGCGAATCTCCGCGCCGTTGCCGCGCACACAGGCCACGGGAAATTCTTTCAGCAGCGCGATGCAGCTGCGGCGGCGGAGCGACGAAGCGGAAACGCCGACCGGATCGACGACGATCGGATGCCCGCACGCAACGGCCTGCCGCGCCGCTTTTCCGATGGAATCCAGCTGCGCGATCGCTCCCAGGTTGATCACCAGCGCGTCGGCACGGAGCTGTACTTCTTCCACTTCATCGGGATGAGCGGCCATAAAGGGATGCGCGCCGGCGGCCAGCAGAGCGTTGGCGCAGTCGTTCACGGTCACCGGGTTGGTGATGCAGTGGACGAGAGGACGGCGGCGGGAAATTCTCTCCCACACCGCCCACAGTTCAGCGGGCGCCGTCATGCCGTCCTCCCCCCAAAAAACGCTCGACCCCGAGCAGCCCCAGTTTTTTCATGGCGACGGTGATCACGGCGCCGATCGCCGTTCCGCCGGCGGAGCTGATCAGAAACGGCACGACGAAAGTCAGCAGCGCGGCTTTGTCGTTGCCCAGCACAAAACGCGCCACAGGATAGGACAGCATCCCGCCGATCAGCCCCGTACCGATGATCTCTCCCAGCCAGGCCGCCGGAAGCCGCTGAATCACACGATACAGAACGCCGGCAAGCAACGCGCCGCACATGCTTCCGGGAAAGGCAAGCGGGGTGCCGGCGCCGATGAGGTTGCGGATCAGGCTGGCGACGAACGCCGCCGCCACATTCCACGCCGGCCCAAGAAAAACGGCGCCGAGAATGTTGGCCAGATGCTGCGCCGGCGCGCACTTGGCCCCGAACACGGGAAAAGAAATAAACGATCCCACGACGGCGAACGCGGCCAGAACGGCCGTAAACGCGATCTTTCTCTCTCGTAAATTGTTCATGCTTTCCTCCTTGAAAATGCGCTCCTGAAAAAGCTTTCCTCACTTTCTTGCCCATCTGTCTGTACAGCACCGACGCCGGCCCCACCGCCGGGGCAGAGATTTCCGGCAAACAAAAAGGCGGCACCCTTTCGGACACCGCCATTACGTTCGTTCGCGCATCTTACATCCCTCCGTTGGCATTATCCAATTCAGGTCCCGGGTCGAAGCTCAGCGCTTCCTCTCAGCCGTTTCCAGCTCCCCGCGTCAGATTATTCAATTGTAAAAACAGACAGCCGCTTCCGCCTGCCGCCGCCAAGCTCTTCATCGCCGGCGAACGATACAAAATAACCCGACTTGAAAAGTCGGGAGAAATACTCTGGTGGATCGTACAGGACTTGAACCTGTAACCCTCTGATTAAGAGTCAGATGCTCTGCCAGTTGAGCTAACGATCCATATTTGAAACTTATGAACTTGGTGCGAAGGAGGGGATTTGAACCCCTACGCCCGAAGGCACCAGATCCTAAGTCTGGCGCGTCTGCCAATTCCGCCACCCTCGCAACGCGCCTCGCACGACACGGGGAATTATAGCATCCCCGCGCCGGACGTGACAAGTGGATTTTCCGCCAGGAGCAAATGATCGCTTGAAGTCGAAATATTCAGC